>DATEKY010000269.1:0-5231 GCA_035277225.1 Xanthobacteraceae bacterium | reverse complement strand
CACCGCCTCGGCCTGGTCGTGCGTGACATAGAGCGCCGTGACCTTGGCTTCCTTGATGATGCGGCGCAGCTCGTCGCGCAGTCGCAGCCGCAGCTTGGCGTCGAGATTCGAGAGCGGCTCGTCGAGCAGCAGGATGCGCGGGTTGTAGACCAGCGCACGCGCGAGCGCGACGCGCTGCATCTGCCCACCGGAGAGCTGCGTCACCGGACGCTGTGCGTATTCGGAGAGGCCGACGAGCTCGAGCACGCGCGCCACCTGGCGCGCGGCGTCGTCGCGCGGCACCTTGCGATGGCGCAGCGGATAATTGACGTTCTGCGTGACCGTCATGTGCGGCCACACCGCATAGGACTGGAACACCATGCCGATGTTGCGCGCACGCGGCGGCACATGCAGCCCGGTTTCGGGCGCCGCCACCATGTCGCCGCCGATCGAGATCGTCCCGCCGGTCGGCTGCTCGAGCCCGGCGATGCAGCGCAAGGTCGTGGTCTTGCCGCAGCCGGACGGCCCGAGCAGCACGACGATCTCGCCCGCCGCGATGCGGAAGCTCACGTCGTCGACCGCGGGGCGGCCGACCAGGAACTGCTTGCGCAGATGCGAGACGATCAGTTCGGCCGACATTCAGGTTTCCTGCACGTTACGCTTTGGACGAGCCCCCACCCTACCCTCCTCCGCAAGCGGGGGAGGGATAAGAAGAAATGGGTTACTGTCGATACCCATAGGTCTTGTTCCACTCGTCGAGCCAGTTCTTCTGCAGGCCGACGAACTGGTCGTATTTCGGCACCCACACCTTCACGACGTTCGGATCGAAGCCCTCCGGATAAAGCGGGGCCTTCTTGAGCGAGGTGAGATAGCCGAGGTCCTTGATCATCATCGCCTGGCCCTCCTCGGAGAGGCACCAGTTGAGGAACAGCCGTGCGGCGTTCGGATTGGCGGCGGTCTTGGTGACGCCGGCGGCGAACGGGGTCATCGGCGCGCCCTCCGGCGCGAAGAAAACCTTCACCGGCGCGCCGTCGCGCAGCTTGGGAAAGATCGCGTTGTAGAGCAGTGCCGCGACCGTAATCTCGCCGCGCACCAGCGCGTCGGAGGTCGGCGCGTTGGAGGGAAACAGCATCGGCTGGATCGCCGCCTGCTTCTTCCAGTAGTCCTCGGCCACGACCTGGCGCTCGAACATCGCGCGCGTCCAGGTCGTGCCGCCGGAGGGCGCGATCACGTTCCCGACTTGCTTGCTGCCGTATTCGGGTTTGGTGAGGTCCATCCAGGTCTTCGGCGGAGTCTTCACCAGCTCGGAATTGTACGCGATCGCCCAGACCACGGTGGAGCGCGGCCACAGCTTCGGCGAAACGCGCGTTTCCGGAATGTAGTCGGCGGCGTTCGGCGGGGCGTAATCCTGGAACAGGTTCTCGATCTCGAGCATCAGCGAGCGATCGGAGTGATCGATCACGTCGGCGAGCAGCTTTCCGGCCGACGCCTCGGTCTTCACGCGCTGCAGCAGCTGATTGCCCGGCGCGCGCAGGAATTCGACCTTGATGAAGGGAAAGCGCTTGTTGAACGCATTGATGACCGGCGTCTCGCTCTCGGCGACATTGGCGGAATAGAAGACGAGCTTGCCTTCTTTCCGCGCCGCCTCGATCAGCTCGGGCGGGCCGAACTGAGCCGCGGCGGGCAGCGCGAACACGAGGCCGAGCGCGCATGCGCTGACGGCGAGAACGTTGCGGCGAGAGATGTTCATTGGCGATACCCGTAAACCTTGTTCCATTCCTCAATCCATTTCCCGTAGAGGGACTCGAACTCCGCGAACTTCGGCACCCACACCTTGGTGTCCTTGGTCATGCCCGCCGGCATCAGCGGCGGCACCTTGAGCGAGGTGAGGTTGCCGTGCTGCTTGATCGAGTAGATCTGCCCTTCTTCGGAGAGCTGCCATTCGAGATAGAGCCGCGCCGCATTCGGGTTCTGCGCGGTCTTCGGGATGCCCGAGCCATACGGGATGACCGGTACCCCTTCGGGCGGAAAGAACGTTTTCACCGGAGCGCCGTCGCGCTCCTTCGGATAAATGATGTTGTAGACGAGCGGCGCGATCGAAACCTCGCCGCGCACCAGCGAGTCGGACAACGGCGCGCCGGAGGGATAGAGCTTCGGCTTGGTCGCCGCCTGCTTCGTCCAGTAGTCCTCCCCGAGCACCTGGCGCTCGAACATGATGCGGGTCCAGGTCGTGCCGCCGGACTGCCCGATCACCTGCGCGATCTGCCCGCCGCCGTATTCCGGCTTGGTCAGATCCATCCAGGTCTTCGGCGGATTTTTCACAAGCTCCGTGTGGTAGGCGATGCACCAGCCGACGGTAATGTTCGGCCATAATTTTGGCGACGCGAGCGAGTCGGGGAGATAGTCCGCAGCGTTCGGCGGCGCGTAATCGGCGAACAGGTGCTCGATCCCCTTCATCAACCCGCGGTCGGAGTGCAACACGAGGTCGGCCGCAAGCTTGCCGGCCGCCGCTTCGGTTTTCACGCGCTGGATCAACTGCCCGCCCGGCGCGCGGATCATCTCGATGCGAATGAAGGGAAACTTCTTGCGGAACTCGTTGATGACCTCCTGCTCCACCTCGGTGAAGGTCGCGGTGTAGAGGACGAAGCGGCCTTCCTTGCGCGCCGCCTCGATCAGGCTGTCGGAGGGCTTGTAGGGCGCCGCCGCCCTGGCGCGACCGATGATCGTGAACGCGCCGAGCCCCGCGCTCGCGCGCAGCAGCCGCCGCCTGGTCAGTGTCCGGATCATGCTCGCCCCCGATCCTTCATCTGTTGCCTCTCTCTTCGCCCTCCCCCGCACGCGGAGGAGGGCAAGAGCGAGCGGCGCTTACTGCCGGTAGCCGTAGGTCTTGTTCCACTCCTCGATCCAGCTGTTGCGCAGCTTGACGTACTGATCGAAGTTCGGCGACCAGGTCTTGATCACCTTCGGATCATATCCGGGCGGGTTGAACGGCGGGTTCTTCAGGGCCGTCAGATAGCCAAGCTCCTTGATGTGGAAAGTCTGCCCCTCGTCGGACATGGACCAATTGAGGAACAGCTTGGCGGCGTTCGGATTTGCCGAGGTCTTGGTGACACCGGCCGCATAGTAGTTGAGCGGAACGCCGTCCGACGGGAACACGATGTCGACCGGTGCGCCGTCGCGCTTCTTGATGTAGGCGATGTTGTAGAGCAGCACGCCGATCGAGATTTCGCCGCGGACCAGCGCATCGGACGTCGGGGCGCCCGACGGGAACAGGACAGGCTGGGTCGCGGCCTGCTTCTTCCAGTAGTCCTCGCCGAAGGTTTGACGCTCGAACATGATGCGGGTCCAGGTCGTGCCGCCGGACGGTCCGATCACCTGCCCGATCTTCTTCGGGCCGTATTCGGGCTTGCACAGATCCATCCAGCTCTTCGGCGGATTCTTTTCCAACTCGGTGTTGTAGGCGATCGACCAGCCGAGCGTCGCCTTCGGCCAAAGTTGCGGTGCGACCTGCACGTCGTCGAGGTAGGCCTTGGCGTTCGGCGGCGTGTAGTCCTGGAACAGGTCCGCAATGCCGAGCATCAGGCCGCGATCGGAATGATTGACCGCGTCGGCAAGCAGCTTGCCGGCGGCCGCCTCGGTCTTGATGCGGGTGATGAGCTGGCCGCCCGGCGCGCGCACCATCTCGACCTTCACGAACGGGAAGCGCTTGTTGAACGCCTTGATGACTTCCTGCTCCACCTCGGTGAAATCGGCAGTGTAGTAGACGAGCCGGCCTTCCTTCTTCGCCGCGTCGATCAGCGCCTGCCCGCCAAAATCCTGCGCGGACGCGCCTTTGGTGCCGATGGCTGTCGCCGCGAGGCCTGCGGCCGCGCCGGCGGTGAATTGCCGGCGATTGAGCTGATCTGTCATGAGCGTCTCTCCCTTTTCGTCTTTTAACTGGTTCCGCCGACGCGTGCGCTCTCGGCGCCGCGCGACAGCAGGTGCGCGATCCCGATCAGCACACCGATGAGCACCGTCTGCACCAGACTGAAGGCCGACGTGATGCCGACATTGCCGCCCTCGTAGTAATCGAGGAGCAGCACCGCCATCACCATCGTGTTGCTGGTGTAGAGGAACAACGACGAGCCAAGCTCGCGGATCGCCAGAATGAACAACAGCGTCATGCCGGCGATGACGCCGGGACGCGCCAACGGCAGCACGATCGAGCGAATGGTGCCGAGCATGCCCCTGCCGCAAATCCAGGAGGCTTCCTCCAGCTCCCTGTGGATCTGCAAGAGCGACGTCGACAGCGCCTTGATGGTGTCGGGCATGAAGCGCGCGATGAAGGCGAGCGCCAGAATCCAGATCGTGCCGTAAAGTCCGCCGGGCAGGCCGATCCAGGCCCACAGATAGGCCACGCCGACGACCAGGCCGGGGATCGCGATCGGCAGCGTGGAAATGACGTCGATGCCGCGGCGCCCGCGCACGTGCGTGCGGTTGACCGTGTAGCCGATCGCGAAGGCGAATACGCCGCCAATCAGCGCGGTGATCAGCCCGACCTCCATCGTGTTGACGATCGAGCGCATCGCCAGCGGGTTATCGAACAGCCGCTCGAAGTGGATCAGCGAATATTGCTTCAGGTCGAACAGGCTCTCGATGTTGCGGATGAACAGGAACTTGCGGAAGCCGGCGACGACCAGAGCGAGCGTCGGCAGAACCACCACGACGACGAGATAGAGCGCCGCGAGCGCGAGGGTGAAGTAGCGCCAGGGCCCGAGCTTCATCACGCCGGGGCGGAACGCCTTGCCGGCGACCGTGATGTAGCTGCGCCCGCTGATCACGATCTGCTGCAGCCACACCAAGAGGCCGGTGACCACCATCAGGATGATCGCGACCGAGGCCGCGGTCGAATAGAGCGGTGGCGACCAGTTGGTGAGCTTGAAGATGTAGGTCGTGAGCACCGGGATGTCGCCCGGCGTGCCGAGCACCGCCGGGATGCCGTAGATGCCGAGCATCACGATGAACGAGAGCAGCATGCCGGAGATAATCGCCGGCGCGATCAGCGGGAACGTCACGGTGAGCAGGATGCGCAGCGCGCTGGCGCCGGACACTTCGGCGGCCTCTTCCAGCGCCGGATCCATGTTGCGCAGCGCCGAGGCGGTGAACATGTAGACGTAGGGTGCATAGTAGATGCCGAAGATCACGATCAGGCCCGGCATCGAGTAGACATTGAAGCGCCAGTTGAAACCGGCGCCCGCCAGGGCCGAGTTCAG
>DATEKY010000268.1:0-4296 GCA_035277225.1 Xanthobacteraceae bacterium | reverse complement strand
TCCCACGTGCCCGCACGCGTCCCTGCCCCGACCTGTGCCATCGCACCGCCCGTACGCAACTACGACGGAGCCATGCTACTTTCGGTTGGAACAGCAGCGCCCGTGAACGGGTCGCGAACGCACAAAATATTTTGGGTGGCGCGGCCGGCGCGTTAGCCGCCGGCCTTGTAGCTGTCGCGCAGGCCGACCGTGCGGTTGAAGACCGGCTTGCCCGGTGCCGAGTCCGGATCGCGCGCGAAATAGCCCTGCCGTTCGAACTGGACCGGTGCGGGTGAATTGTCCGCGGCGAGCGCCGGCTCGACCCGCGCGTCGCTAAGGATTTCAAGCGAGTTCGGATTGAGGTCGTTTGCGAAGTTCGCGACATCCGGCTCCGCCTTGGCGAACAGCGGATTGTACAGCCGCACTTCGGCCGGGACGCTGTCGGCCGCCGAGACCCAGTGGATCGTCGCCTTGACCTTGCGCCCGTCCGGCGCGTTGCCGCCCTTGGTCGCCGGGTCGTAGGTGCAGCGCAGCTCGACGACCTTGCCGGATGCGTCCTTCACCACCTCGCGGCAGGTGATGAAATAGGCATAGCGCAAGCGCACCTCGGTGCCGGGCGACAGGCGGAAGAACTTCTTCGGCGGGTTCTCCATGAAGTCTTCCTGCTCGATGAAGATCTCGCGGCCGAACGTGATGCGGCGTTTGCCGGCACTCTCGTCGTCCGGGTGATTGACCGCCTCGAGCTCCTCGCCCGCGCCCTGGTAGTTCTCGATCACGACCTTGAGCGGCCGCAGCACGGCCATGCGCCGCTGCGCGGATTTGTTCAGCACCTCGCGGATGGAAAATTCGAGCAGGCCGAGATCGACCAGGCTGTTGGCCTTGGCCACGCCGATGCGTTTGGCGAAATCGCGCAGCGCCTCCGGCGGCACGCCGCGCCGCCGCATCCCGGCGAGCGTCGGCATGCGCGGATCGTCCCATCCGCTGACGTGCCCGCCCTTCACCAGCGCATTCAGCACGCGCTTGGACAGCACCGTGTAGCTCAGATTGAGCCGCGCGAACTCGTACTGATGCGGGGTCGAGGGCACCGGCAGGTTGGCGATGAACCAGTCATAGAGTGGCCGGTGATCCTCGAACTCCAGGGTGCAGATCGAATGCGTGACGCCCTCGATCGCGTCCGACTGTCCGTGCGCGTAGTCGTAGCTCGGATAGATCTTCCACTCCGTGCCGGTGCGCGGATGCGTCGCGTGCAGGATGCGGTAGAGCACGGGGTCGCGCATGTTGATGTTGCCCGACGCCATGTCGATCTTGGCGCGCAGCACGCGCGCACCGTTCGGGAATTCCCCGGCGCGCATGCGGCGGAACAGGTCGAGGTTCTCCTCCACGCCGCGCTCGCGGAAGGGACTGTTGCGGCCGGGCTCGGTCAGGGTGCCGCGGGCAGCGCGCATCTCCTCCTGGCTCTGGTCGTCGACATAGGCCTTGCCGGCGCGGATCAGCTCCTCGGCCCAGCCGTACAGCCGCTCGAAATAGTCCGACGCGTGATAGAGGTGCGTGCCCCAGTCGAAGCCGAGCCAGCGCACGTCCGCTTCGATCGCGTCGATGTATTCCTGCTCTTCCTTGGTCGGATTGGTGTCGTCGAAGCGCAGATTGCAGCGCCCGCCGAACTCCTGGGCGATGCCGAAATTGAGACAGATCGATTTCGCGTGCCCGATGTGCAGGTAGCCGTTCGGCTCGGGCGGAAAGCGCGTCACCACGCTCTTGGCGCGGCCGGCCGCAAGGTCGTCCGCGACGATGTCGCGGATGAAATCGCGCCCCGCTTCCGCTTCGACCTTTTCGGCAACCGACATCACGAATCCTGCTCTCTCGTCCCCGCGCCCCGGCCCCTGGCCGCGGCAGGCGGGATATAGGCAAGTTGGCCGCCATTGCCAAATGTGTTGCATCGGGGCGAGCTGTGATACACGGCCGCCCCATGACCGAGATCGTCACCCGCTTCGCGCCCTCCCCGACCGGCTTTTTGCATATCGGTGGTGCGCGCACCGCGCTGTTCAACTGGCTTTACGCGCGCGGACGCGGCGCCAAGTTCCTGCTGCGCATCGAAGACACCGATCGCACGCGCTCGACCGAGCCCGCGATCGAGGCGATTTTCGATGGTCTGAAATGGCTCGGGCTCGATTGGGACGGGGAGCCGACCTTCCAGTTCTCGCGCGCCGCCCGCCACCGCGAAGCGGCCGAGCAGATGCTCGCCGCCGGAAAGGCGTATTATTGCTACGCCAGCCCGGAAGAGCTCGCCGAGATGCGCGAGAAGGCGCGCGCAGAAGGCCGCTCGAAGCTCTACGACGGCCGCTGGCGCGACCGCGATCCGTCCGAGGCGCGTCCGAACGTCAAGCCGGTGATCCGCCTGAAGGCGCCGCTTACTGGCGAGACCGTAATCGAGGATCAGGTGCAGGGCCGTGTCGTCTGGCAGAACGAGAACCTCGACGATCTCGTGCTGCTGCGCTCCGACGGCAATCCGACCTACATGCTCGCCGTCGTTGTCGACGATCACGACATGGGCGTAACCAACATCATTCGCGGCGACGACCACCTGACCAATGCCGCGCGGCAGAAGCAGATCTACGAGGCGCTCGGCTGGAGCGTCCCTGTGATGGCGCACATTCCGCTGATCCACGGACCGGACGGCGCCAAGCTATCCAAGCGCCACGGCGCGCTCGGCGTCGAGGCCTATCGCGCGATGGGTTACCTGCCCGAGGCGATGCGGAACTACCTGGTGCGGCTCGGCTGGGCGCACGGCGATCAGGAAATCTTCTCGACCGACGAGATGATCAAGGCGTTCGACCTGTCAGCCGTCGGACGCTCGCCCGCACGCTTCGATTTCGCCAAGCTCGAGAACCTGAATGGCCACTACATCCGTCAGACCGCGGACGCCGATCTGGTCGCCGAGATCGAGCGCGTGCTGCCCTATGCGCCGGCCGGCGCGGAACTGGCGGCGAAACTCGATCCGGCCCTGCGCGAAAAGCTCATCGCCGCGATGCCGGGGCTGAAGGAACGCGCCAAGACGCTGATCGAGCTGATAGAGAGCGCGCGCTATCTCTACGCCGACCGCCCGCTTGCGCTCGACGACAAGGCAAAGGCGGTGATGACGGCCGATGCGCGCGGCGTGCTCGCCAACCTGTCGCGCGACCTGGCTGCGGTTGACCCATGGTCCGCTGCGGGTGCCGAGGCCGCGGTGCGTGCCTACGCGGAGCGCGTGGGCGCAAAGCTCGGCGCGGTGGCGCAGCCGCTGCGCGCCGCGCTGACCGGGCGCACCACCTCACCGGGCATCTTCGAGGTGCTGGCTGTGCTGGGGAAGGCGGAGAGCCTCGCGCGCATCGGCGATCAGGCCGCAACGCAGGCCTGATCTACTCCCGCCATCATGTTTTGCTAATGTTTCATGCCTAAATGACGGCCAGCCATCGCGCCTGCCACCTTGCGGGGCGGGAGCGAATGGGATACCCAGATTCATCCCATTTGCTGCACCGCACGCGGCTTTGGCACGCGCCTGAGGCACGGTCCTTTGGGCGCGCCTCGCCGCCTCCCGATGGCAGCACCGAAAGGGTCGCATATGGACGCCAAGACACCCGCCAGCCACGGCCAGAACGTCAAATCGGCTCAGCTCACAATCGGGGAGAAGAACTACGATTTCCCGGTCTATGAGGGCACGATCGGACCGGACGTGGTCGACATCTCGAAGCTTTACGCGCAGGCCGGAGTCTTCACCTATGACCCCGGCTTCACCTCGACGGGAAGCTGCGAGTCGAAGATCACCTATATCGACGGCGACGAAGGCATCCTGCTCTACCGCGGCTATCCGATCGAGCAGCTCGCGGAGAGCGGCGACTTCCTCGAGACCTGCTACCTTCTGCTCTACGGCGAGCTTCCCACCAAGGCGCAGAAGACCGACTTCGATTACCGCGTGAACCATCACACGATGGTGCACGAGCAGATGACCCGCTTCTTCCAGGGCTTTCGCCGCGACGCACATCCGATGGCGGTGATGACCGGGTCGGTCGGCGCGCTCTCGGCGTTCTATCACGACTCCACCGACATCTCCGATCCGACCCAGCGCATGATCGCCTCGATGCGCATGATCGCGAAGATGCCGACGCTCGCCGCGATGGCCTACAAGTATTCCGTCGGCCAGCCGTTCATGTATCCGCAGAACAATCTCGATTTCGCGACCAACTTCCTGCGCATGTGCTTCGCGGTGCCGGAGGAAGAGTACAAGCCGAATCCGGTGCTGGCGCGCGCGATGGACCGCATCTTCATCCTGCACGCCGACCA
>DATEKY010000267.1:0-2659 GCA_035277225.1 Xanthobacteraceae bacterium | reverse complement strand
GGCATTCACGAATCTGCGGCTCCTGGGTGTCGTGGTCCTATCCATCGTCCTGCAGCTCGCCATTCACCACATCCCGGCGGCACAAGCTGTGTTCGAAACGGGTCCGCTGTCGGCGGCCGACTGCGTACTCACATTGCTCGTGGCACTGGTTCCGGTCACCGTCATCGAACTCTCGAAGCTGGCCCGCCGATGGGCGACGCATCCAGCCCAACGAGGAAATGGCGAGGTGTTCCATGGTGGCAGTTGAGGATTCCGTTGACGAGACCCTGGTCGCTCGCATTCTCGGGGAGTATCGCGAAATGCCTGGCTTGTGCCTGACGAAGGATCAGGCGCGAAGGTTGTGGGGCTGCGATGCTGTGACCTGCGACTGTCTGATTGGCCTGCTCGTCGCACGAGGCATTCTGCGCTGGTCGAGCGACGGTCGGCTCCTCCGTGCGGCTGACAAGGTGCGGTGATGAAAACATCTGGCATGGCACCGCCTCCGGAGGAAGGTCGAGGGAGCGCCGCCGACCCACCGCTCGCCGGAGCATGCATGGGAGATAAGGAGGTCTTAGGTGGATACGTCAGTGGCGTTGGTCCAGGCATATCTGCACGTCAACGGGTACTTCACCGTCGCGGAGTATCCGGTGCTGGAAGCGCACCGTAGCGACCACGCTAGAACTGTGACCGACCTCGATATTCTGGCATTTCGTTTCACAGGCGCGGGTCATGATGTCGTTCGGCGGCATCGAGGGCAGCCGCTCGGCGATCACGTCTGGGCGACGGATCCAGTTCTTCGCTGCCCTGCCGACCGGCCGGACATGATCGTCGGCGAAGTGAAAGAAGGCGCGGCACGGTTCAACGCCGCAATGCGAGACCCCGCCGTGCTCGAGGTCGCGCTGACGCGTTTCGGCTGCTGTCCGCGTGAGCATGCCCGGGCTGTGACACAGCAGCTTCTGGCTCGCGGTGAAGCCGATACGCCGTGTGGACATGCCATTCGGATGGTGGCGTTCGGCGATCAATCGGAGACCGAGTCGAGCGCAGCTGGAGCAATGGTTGTCCCAATGCGGCACGTTGTCCAATTTCTGCAGAAGTATCTACGCGACCACTGGAGCGTGGTGCGGCATGCACAGATTAGAGATCCGGCATTCTCTGTACTCGCATTGATTGAGAAGTGGGGCGTGCAGTCCGATTCCCAGCCGCCAATAAAGGAGCGCCCTGCGAGGAGGAACGATGATAGCGTGCGAATGCGCCGTCGTTCATGATCGGCGCCGGGTGGTGCTGACGGGCGGCCCCGGCGCGGGGAAGACCGCCGTTCTGGAGCTGATTCGGCAGTCGTTCTGCCACCACGTCAACGTGTTGCGCGAGGCGGCCGGAGTGGTGTTCGGGGGAGGATTCCCGCGCGAGGAGAACGACCCGACCAGGCGCGCCGCTCAGCGGGCCATCTTCTACGTGCAGCGCGAGCTGGAGGCCGCTGGTGACGCTCACAGTCCGGCTATCGTGCTGTGCGACCGCGGGACGCTCGACGGCCTGGCCTATTGGCCTGGATCAGCTGACGACTTCTGGTCATCCGTCAGGACGACGCTGCACGACGAGCTCGCCCGATACGATGCCGTCATCCACCTCCGTACGCCGTCACAGGAACACGGATACAACCAGCAGAACCCGCTTCGGATAGAGTCGGCGACCGCTGCCGCAGCGATCGACGGGCGGATTCTGCAGGCGTGGGAGTCGCACCCGCGCCGCTTCATCGTCGATTCGTCAGCGAACTTCCTGGACAAGGCGGCGCGTGCACTCGAAGTTCTGAAGGCGGAGTTACCCGAGTGCTGCAAGCGACACGTTATTCCAGCGCTGCAGAATCGCTCCGCTCCGGCGAAAAGCGAGGCCACATGACTGAATCAGCGAAAGTCCGCGTCGCCGTCAACGGCTACGGCGTGATCGGAAAGCGCGTTGCCGCCGCCGTCGCGTCGCAGGAGGACATGGCCCTCACGGGGGTCTCCGATGTCGTGACGGACTGGCGCGCACACATGGTGCTCCAGAACGGTTTTCGGCTCTTCGGCGCCACAGCCGAAAGCGCCACGGCGATGCGTGACGCGGGGCTCGAAATCACGGGAATTCTGGATGATCTCCTCGGCCAGGTGGACGTTGTCGTCGATTGCACACCCAAAAGGATTGCCGCGAGGAACGTCGAAACGTACCGGCGCAGGGGCATCAAGTTCATCCTGCAAGGCGGCGAAAAACACGCCGCAACGGGGCACTCCTTCGTTGCGGAGTGCAATTACGCGAGCGCCATCGGTCGTGATGCTACCCGCGTCGTGTCGTGCAACACGACGTCTGTGGTCCGGACCCTCACCGCCCTTAAGCGCGCTGGTCTTCTGCAGCGCGCGAGGGGCACTCTCCTTCGCAGAGCCACGGATCCGTGGGAGAGCCACGAGAGCGGCATCATGAACACCCTTGTACCCGAGCCCGAGATCCCGAGTCATCAGGGGCCGGACGCGCAGACGGTCGACCCGGAACTCGATGTCGTGACGATGGCGGTGAAGGTGCCGGAGACGTTGGCGCACCTGCATTATTGGTCCGTGCAGATGACGCGCGAGGCGACAAAGGACGAAGTACTGGCTGCGTTTCGCACGTCGTCGAGAATCGCCCTGATCAACATCGGTGACGGCCTCGTCGCGCT
>DATEKY010000266.1:0-8005 GCA_035277225.1 Xanthobacteraceae bacterium | reverse complement strand
TCTCGCGCATACGAACTGGTGAATTGTTCGTGGTGCCTCGACCTCTCTTGCCGGAAACGCGTCGACTGCTCATTCGTGTCCTTGCCCCTGCGCCCGAGCGCCTTGCGTCCCAAAAGAGTGTGCCGCGGAGATACGTGCAATTGCATCGTCTTCAGCTTTGAACATGGCGAAGGCGGCGCCACACTGCAACTCAAGAGCGCGCGGCCGCTCCAGATGAATCCCGCGTGGACAGACCCCACTATGATGCATGACCCTTGACAAGCAAACCGCGCTCGGAAAATGTGATCGGTAACATTCCCTGAGCTTGAAAAGTGTGGGTATCAGGAGATTCCCGGATCGCGAGCCGGAAAGGGAGAATCGAATGAAACGCGACATGAAAAAGCGCCTCGCGCAGGGGGACAAGTTGTTCGGGTCCTTCGCGTTTCTCCCCAGCCCCGACGTGGTCGAGATCATGGGATTCGCGGGCTTCGACTACGTGATCATCGATCTCGAGCACTCGCCGAAGAACTGGGAGACCGTCGCCAACATGGTTCGTGCAGCTGAACTGCACGACATGGCAGCGCTGATCCGCGTCGCTGAAAACTCCGAGAAGTCGATCCTCGCCGCCCTGGAGATCGGCGCCGCCGGCATCGTGATGCCGTTCGTCGAGACGGCGGACGACGTCAAGAAAATGACCGGCGCCGCCTACTACGGCCCGCTCGGGGCGCGGGGAACATGCACGCTCACGCGTGCTGCGAGATATGGCGGCCTTCGCGCTCAGTACATCGAACATACCCATCGGCTCAACAAGGACGTCGTCATCATCGCGCAGATCGAGAGTCCGGCGGGGGTCAGGAATATCGACAGCATCGTTGCGTGCAAGCCCGGCATTGACGGCGTGATCGTCGGACGTTCCGATCTTGCCTCCGCGCTCGGCCACGCAGGTCAGACCGAGAATCCTGCGGTGATCGAAGCGACCTACGGCATCATCGAGGCCTGCAAGCGGCACGGCGTCCCGAGTGGAATCGGACTCTACGCACCGAGCGAGGCCACGAAGTGGATCGATGCGGGGTGCGGCCTGTTCTTCTACTCGGCCGACACCGCGCTGTTGCTCAATGCCGCGAAGGGCGCGTTCGACGGATTCAAGGCCGTTCTTGCTCCCGCTCAACAACAAGCAGCCGAATAATAAGGAGACCTACGATGGTTGATGTCATCGCCAAAGCGAAAATAACCGAGGTAATCTACGCGCAGCTCTCCCAGGACGGCGATCTCTACAACGAGATCATGGACATATGCCGGCGCGAGAATATCAAGTCGGGTCTCGTCCTGAATATCGTCGGTGGGTTGAAGAAAGCGCGTCTCAGCATGCCGGTAAAGGCAACGGACGTCGATGCACCTCCCGGCGTCCGCGTATGGGAAGGCGGCGTGATGGAGTGCAGCGGCTTTGGCACGATCGGCCAGACGCTCGATACCTATGACTCAGAGGGCACGTCCGGAATCATTTATCGCGCCGGTGAGCCCAATCTGCACATTCATCTGACCATAACGGTCGCCGGCGAAACCTACATGGGGCATCTCATCGAGGGATGCACCGTACGCTCGCTGCACAAGCAGTCTCACTTCACGATCATGATCGCGAAGACCGAAGGTGCGGTCTTGAACTTCCGGGTGTCGAAAGAGCGCACCGAAAAATATCCGCGCGGCATTCCGATCCACGACCTGCAGCCGGCCTGATGCCTCATGCGGGCGCCGCGGCAGTCAGGTGCTGCCGCGGCACGATGCTGAACCGGGGGGCGGACACGGATGGGGCTGTGGCCGGTTGCGTCAGTGCGCTTCGCCATGACGTCCCCGCACTTGCAAATCGACCGCCAGCCAGTCCCGACCCATCAAACAATCAAGAGGGAGCAACGCAATGACAACACTGCTGAACAGAGTCGCAAGGCCGGTCAAAGCCGCGTCGCGCCAGGCGCAAGCGCTGGTAATTGCGGGCGCACTGACTGTCGTGGCGGGAGCGCCGAGCGCATCAGCTGAAGACATCAAGATCGGGGTCCCGCTGTCCTTGTCAGGCTCGGTTGCGTTCGCCGGGACGAAGATGAGGGAAGCGATGGAGCTCGCCTTCGAAGAGGTGAATTCGAGCGGTTACCTTGGTGCGAACAAGCTCGTGCCGGTCTGGGCGGACGACCGCTCGAGCCAGCCGCAAGGAATCAGCGTGACGCAACAACTCGCGCTGCGGGACAATGTCTCTGCCATCGTGGGCTATACGGCGAGCAATATCTGCCTTGCCTCGCTTCCGGTGGCGCAGGAACTCAAGGTACCGACGCTCCAATCGGATTGCGTCGTTCCCGGCCTCGATGCCATCGGCAACTACGTCTACAACGGCGTGCGCCCATACGAATCCTTCGTGCTCGAGCTGGTCGACAAGCTCGTTCCCGCGAAGCAGATCAAGACGGCGGCAGTGATTTACCTGCGTGAGAATCCGGTCTTCACCCGACTCGCCCCCGCGATCACGAAGGCATTCGAGAAGAACGGCGTGAAGGTTGTTGCAACCGAGGCGGTGACCGGCGGCGGCGATGCCGACTTTTCCGCACAGCTCACGGCGATCGCGAACACCAAGCCGGACATTCTCGCGATCCTGACGCTTGGCGGGCAGGTGGGGCCGGTGATGGTGCAGGCGCGCCGCGCCGGCATGGAAAAGACGCTGTTCATCGGCGAGCAAAGCTTCGACTCCGCCGATGTGCGCCGCATTGCCGGGCCGAACGCCGCAGGGGCGTACTATCCGTCGCACTGGTTCGCGGACTCGCCGCTGCCGCGCAACCAGGCCTACGTGAAGGCCTATCGCGCAAAATATAACCGTGATCCGGATACGTTCGCGACCAACGGCTACAATGGCGTCTGGCTGATCGCCCAGATCGTGAAAAAGGCCGGAAGCGGCGATCGCGCGAAGATCCTCGCGGCGATGGAATCGCCGGGCGTTTACGAGACGGTGTTCGGCACCGAGGGGAAGACCAAGTTCGAGAACCGCATGCTGACGATGACGCCGTTCTTCTTTACCATCGGAGCGGATGGAAAGATTGCGCGCTTCGAGGGCAAGTGATCCGCCAGGCGAAGCAAGCGCTCGAGGGACAGGCGGTGCGGCTCATGCGCGAGCCGCACCGTTTTCGACGTGAAACCAACGAGGCCTAGAGAGTGCTTCTCCAGCAACTGGTGAACGGGATCATCGCCGGATCGGTCTATGCGCTCTTCGCGCTGGGCTTCAATCTGGTGCTCGGCGCGATGAACATCCTCAATGTCGCGCAAGGCGCCGTGTTCACGTGGAGCGCGCTCGTCGGCTTCTATCTGATCAAGGTCTACGGCCTGCCGTTTCCGCTCGCGCTGCTTGCCGCAGTCGCGGCGGGCGGTCTTCTGAACATGCTCATCGAGGTTCTGGTTTTCCGTCCGCTGCGCAATCGCGGGGGCAGCGCGATGTCGACGCTGGTTGCAAGCATCGGCGTTTCGATGATCCTCATCTCGGCGGCGCAGACCGCCTCCGACGCGCAGGTCGAGCGCTTCCCGTTCGGCACGCTCCCCGAGATCCAGTGGTCCGCACTGTCCGTGCGCTTGACCTTCACCCAGGCCGTCGTTCTGGTCACGACGCTCGCGACGATGATCGGAACGTATCTGCTGTTGCACCGAACGCGCCTCGGCAAGGCGATACGCACCATGGCGTTCAACGAGCGTACCGCGAAGATGCTTGGCATCCCGACCGAGTCGGTCGCGCGCTGGACATTCTTCCTGTCGGGCGCGCTCGGGGGGCTCGCCGGCGTGCTGCTGGGGCTCATGTTCAGCACCGTGCACTTCCTGATGGGTGAGCCTTACGTCCTCAAGGGATTCGCCGCGATCGTGATCGGAGGGTTCGGCAGCGTCAT
The DNA here is from genome assembly GCA_035277225.1 of Xanthobacteraceae bacterium. GTDB lineage: Bacteria > Pseudomonadota > Alphaproteobacteria > Rhizobiales > Xanthobacteraceae > PALSA-894. Next base: position 4,121 of record DATEKY010000266.1, on the reverse strand, counting down.
CGGTGTGATCGTCGCGAGCATCATGATCGGGCTTGCCGAGGTATTCAGTACGGTGATCGGGGTTGGCGCATTCCGCGACGTGATCATCTTCGGCATGCTTTTCATGTTCCTCCTGTTCCGGCCGAACGGCTTGTTCGGCAAGGACGAGGAGGTGCGTCCATGAGCCTCAGCGGGATCGAACTCTGGCTCCGCATCTACGACCACACGATCGCGACGGCCTTGATCAACTCGATCGTCTCGCTCGGCCTCTATATTTCGTTGCGCGCGGGCCTCTTCAATCTTTCGGTCGTCGCGTTCCAGGCGCTCGGCGCCTATACGGCAGGCATCCTGGCGCTGCGGCTCAACCTGCCGACCCCGCTCGGTGTCATCGCCGGTGTCGCGATCTCTCTTCTGATCGGCACTGTTCTGGTGTTCCCGATCCTGCGTCTCAAGGGACACTATCTGGCGATCGCGACATTGAGCTTCGGAGCGATCGTCCAGGCGCTCGCGCTCAACCTCGATGACCTGACCAACGGGCCGGGCGGGCTGATCGGCGTGCCGAAGACCGTGACGATATGGCATCTGCTGATCGTGCTGATCGTCGCTCTCTACTGCACCTGGATCGTGCAGTTCTCCCGCATGGGACGCGCCTGGGACGCAATCCGCACCGACGAGTCCGCGGCGCGCGCGATGGGTATCAACGTCGAGCACTATCGGCTCATCGCCTTCCTCGCGACGACCGCACTCAGCGCGCTCGCGGGCGCGCTCTGGGCTCACGTCAACCGCGTCATCGTGCCATCGGAGTTTGGGTTCGGACAATTGACGCTTGCGCTCGTCAACACGCTGCTTGGCGGCATTTCCAGTCCGATCGGCCCGGTCCTCGGCGCCATCATTGTCAGTTCCATGCCGGACTGGCTTTATAAATTCGAACAGCACCGCGAGGCGATCATCGGTGCCATCCTGGTCGTGGTGGTGATCTATTTGCCGAATGGGCTGGTCGCACCATTGCGGGCGATCAAGGCCGCAGTTGCGCGCCGTTTCCGTCGCGCGGCGATCGGGGCAGCAGGCGGGTGATGCTCAGTCCCGCCCCGCACGCGACGACAATCGAAAGCGCCGGTGTCGACGCTACTCCCGCGCTGGAACTGAGGAGCGTAACGAAGCGCTTTGGCGGCTTGCGTGCGCTGAACGACGTCTCGTTCAATTTGACGGGCGGAAACGTGCTCGGCCTGATCGGCCCGAATGGTGCGGGCAAGACCACGCTGCTGAACATCATCAGCGGACTCTCGAAACTGGACGAAGGGTCGATCCTTCTTGGCGGCGCGGAGATATCCGGATGGCCCGCCCATCGTATCGCGGGCGAAGGGCGAGTGAGCCGCACGTTTCAGAATATCCGCATGTTCCAGGGCATGACGGTGCTTGAGAACGTCTTGACCGGCTTTCATGCCCGCATGACGACCGGACTTGTCACGACGCTGCTGCGCGCCGGCCGCGAGCGGCGCGAAGAAATCGAGGCGAAAGATAAGGCGCTCGCGGTTCTTGAATCGCTCGGCCTTGCCGATCTGGCCGACCGGCATGCCACCCAATTGCCTTATGGCATCCAGCGGCGCGTCGAGGTTGCCCGCGCGCTGGTGAGCGATCCGCGCGTTCTTCTTCTCGACGAGCCGACCGCCGGCATGACGCCGCGTGAAACCGCCGAGGTCATGGAGCTCATTCAGAGTCTGCGCGACAAGAACGTCACCATGATCGTGATCGAGCACAAGGCGAGCTTCATCATGAGCATATCGCATCAGGTCGTGGTGCTGAATTTCGGTACCGTGATTGCCGACGGTCTTCCGGATGACGTCCGCCGGGACCCGAAGGTCATCGAAGCTTATCTGGGCAGCGACGATGCCCATTCTTGAGGTCCAGGGCCTCAGTGTGTCGTACGGCATGATCCAGGCCGTGCAGGACGTGACGATTGCCGTCGAGCCGGGCGAGATCGTGACGCTGGTCGGTCCGAACGGCGCCGGCAAAACCAGCACGCTGCTGGCGATCGCCGGCCTCATCCGCTCGAAGGGCAGCATCGTCTTCAATGGCCGAAATATTGCCGGCGTTGCATCCCAGCACATCGTCAGGTCCGGCCTGTCGCTTGTGCCGGAAGGGCGCGGAACGATCGGCACCCTGACGGTCGAGGAAAACCTCGAAATGGGTGCCTATACGCGCGAGCGCGGTTGGCGCGCCGATCTTCCAGGCATCTACCGACGCTTTCCGGTGCTGGAAGCGCGTGCCTCGCAGCAGGCTCAGTCCCTGAGCGGTGGCGAGCAGCAGATGCTGGCGTTGGCGCGTGCCTTGCTGGCGCGGCCAAGCCTCATCCTGCTCGACGAGCCGAGCATGGGGCTCGCCCCGATGCTGGTGCGGCAGGTGTTTGAAATCATCCACGAGATCAATCGCGAAGGCAGCACGGTGTTGCTGGTCGAGCAGAACGCGAACGCGGCGCTGAAGATCGCAAGTCGCGCCTATGTGCTCGAAAGCGGCCGCATCGTTGCAAGCGGGTCCGGCCGCGAAATGCTGTCTGACGCGCGGATCGCCAAGGCGTATCTCTCGTAGCGTCGAGCATGCATGCTGGTGCCACCTCGGATACGCAGGTGGCGATGACAGCATGACGCGGAATGCGTAACATTCGTGCGATCGGGCAACGTATCTCCCACGGGAATCGCACCTTCATGGCGCGGCGGAAACTTCCCCTCTACCGCAAGATCGCGAACTCGCTGGTCGAGGGCATTACGTCCGCAAAGTATCCGGTCGGAAGCAATCTGCCGACCGAGCATGAACTCAGTGCAAGGTTGAAGGTCAGTCGGGCCACCATCGTTGCCGCACTGGACGAACTCGAACGGCTTGGCCTCGTTTATCGCCGTCCAAGGGTCGGCACGCAGGTCGCGTCGCGCTTTCCGGTCACCAATCAGGTGGAGGAGGGGAGTGTCCTGCATGACTGGGCGCGCTACGGCGTCGAGTATTTCTTCGAGGTGCTGCACAAGCAGCACGTGTCGCTGCCGCGGGAAGCCGGTGAGGATCCCGCGCGTACACGCAACTGGCTGAAGCTGTCCGGGCGGCGCGTCCGTCCGCGCTCAAATCGTCCGATTTGCACGGTCGACGTGTACGTACATCCGGATTACGTCGCGATCGAGCCGGACGTGCCACGCAGGCCGCCGCGCATTTTTTCGCTCATCGAGGCGAGGTTCGGTTTGCTTGTCGCGTCCGTCGAACAGGAATTGCGTGCGATTCCAATCGGAAAGGGCCCCGCCAGGCATCTTGGCGTCGAGGCCGGCTCGTGCGCGCTGGAGATTCTGCGCTGGTATCGCGGGCCCCGGAACAAGCTGATCGAGTTCACGGTCGACACCCATCCGGCCGACCGCTTCACCTACCGCACGCGCCTGCACCGGGCCGGGCCGGCCGAGTGAGATGAGTTTTTCGGCAGGCGCTGGCGCAAATTTGCGTGTCGATTTGACCGGTCAAATGTGCTAGGCCATGATCGATCAAACGAGATCACGCGCGATCATGCTCGCCCCGTCGCCGCAGATGCACCTCGCCGCCAGCCGCTGGCGGCCAAGCGTCGTCTGGCTGACCATTCCAGCCGCCATCTGGCTCGTGCTGTTCGCGATTGCGCCGCTGGTCTTCATGATCGTGATGTCGACATGGACATCGAACATCTTCGGTACGACAGCGACATGGACATTCGACAACTATCGCCGCTTCGCCGAAGAGCCGCTGTACGTGTCCGTGCTGTTCACGACCATTCGCGTTGCGCTGGTCTGCACCGTCCTCTCGCTGGTTATCTCCTATCCACTCGCCTGGTTTCTGGCGGAGCGGAAGGGCCGCGCCAAGGCGATCTTCCTGATCCTCGTCTTCCTGCCGTTCTGGACGAGCTATCTGATCCGCACGTTCGTCTGGCTTCCGATTCTCGGCCGTACCGGAATTATCAACGACGTCCTGCTGCGCGTCGGCATCATCGAGCGGCCGCTCGAGTGGCTGTTGTACAACGAAGGCACGATCTATCTCGGCCTCGTCTATGTTTACACGCTGTTCATGACGCTGCCGATCTATGTGTCGCTCGATCGCCTCGACCGCAGCCTGATCGCGGCGGCCGCCGATCTCGGCGCGACGCC
>DATEKY010000265.1:0-2606 GCA_035277225.1 Xanthobacteraceae bacterium | reverse complement strand
GCGCACCGCGCGCTCGCGCGCGAGCTCTGCGCGCTGCACCGCGCGGCGCACTTCGACGTCGCGCTGCTGGTTCAGCCGCGCGGTCTCGCTCTCGCGCTCGATGTCGAGCGCCTGCCGCTCGGCTTCGAGGTTGCGGGTGCGGATCAGGATCATCGATTCCTGCTCGATGTCGTTGCGCAGCTTGCGCCGCGATTCGATCTCCTGGATCAGCTGGGTCAGGCCTTGCGCGTCGAAGCGGTTGGATGGGTTGAAGTATTCGAGGTCGGTCTGGTCGAGGTCCGTGATCGCGACCGACTCCAGCTCGAGACCGTTCTGCGCCAGGCCTTCGGCTGCGGCCTGCTTCACCCGCGTCACGTAGTCGCCGCGCTGCTCGTGCATCTCCTCCATCGACATTTCGGAGGCGATCGAGCGTAGCGCCGAGACGAATTTGCCTGACAGGAGCGCGTGCAGCCGCTCCTGCTCCATGGTGCGGCGGCCGAGCGTTGCGGCGGCAATCGATACAGCTTCGGTGGTCGGCTTCACCCGCACATAGAACTCGGCCTCGATATCGACGCGCATGCGGTCCTTGGTGATCAGCGCGTCGGCTTTCTCGCGCACGATCTCCATCTGCAGCACGTTCATGTTGACCGGCGTGTAGTCGTGGATGAACGGCAGCACGAAGGCGCCGCCGTTGATCACCACCCGCTCGCCGAACAGGCCGGTGCGCACGAACGACACCTCCTTCGAGGAGCGGTGGTAGAGCCAGTTCACCAGATAGACCACGATCGCGATGACGATGATCGCGACGATCAGCCACAGGATCAGTTGCCCGATGAGCACGCCTGACATGTTCTCCTCCCCGTGCGAGCCGTGGCCCGCCGTCTTACTTTCCGGCTGGCTAGCGCCGGCCGATTGCCTTGAACTTCCGTGTCTGTTCGGTGAGCGCCACTTCGACCGGCAGCCGCTCCATCGAGGAGGCGCCGTAGAAGCCATGGCAGTTCTTCGTTTTCTTCAGGACGAATTCGGCGTCGGCCGGCTCGGCGACCGGGCCACCATGCACCAGCACGAGCACATCGCGCCGCACTTTCAGCGCGGCCTCCGACCAGGCGTCGACCAAGGCCGGGCAATCGGCAAGCTTCAGCGCGGTCTCGGCGCCGATCGCGCCGCCGGTGGTCAGCCCCATGTGGCACACGATGATGTCGGCGCCGGCCTGCGCCATCGCGGCGGCCTCGTCCTCGTTGAAGACGTAGGGCGTGGTCAGCATGTCTTTCGCGTGCGCCTTGGCGATCATGTCCACTTCCAGCCCGTAGGACATGCCGGTCTCTTCCAGGTTGGCGCGGAAGGTGCCGTCGATGATGCCGACGGTCGGGAAGTTCTGCACGCCGGAGAAGCCGACCGCCTTCACCTGGTCGAGGAACACGTCCATCTGGCGGAACGGGTCGGTGCCGTTCACGCCGGCGAGCACCGGGGTGCGCTTCACAACGGGCAGCACTTCGGCCGCCATCTCCATCACGATGGCGTTCGCGTCGCCGTAGGCCATCAGGCCTGCAAGCGAGCCGCGCCCGGCCATGCGGTAGCGGCCGGAGTTGTAGATCACGATCAGGTCGATGCCGCCGGCTTCCTCGCATTTCGCCGACAGGCCGGTCCCGGCCCCGCCGCCGACGATCGGCTCGCCGCGCGCGACCATGGCGCGGAATGTCTCCATCAGGGCGGAGCGTTCGAACCGCATGGCTACCTCGTCGCCCTGCGGCGCATGCTGCGCCCGCCATGCACCGCGCGGAACGCGTCGAGCGTTGCCGCCACGAAGGCCGCATCGTTGATGTGCGCCGGGACGCGCACGAGCTGGCGCGTCGATGTCTGCCGCACGGTCTGTTCGAGCGCGCGGAACAGCGCGGCGTCGGCGGCCTGATCGTAGAACGGGCCGCCGGCCTTATCGATGGCCGAGACGCCGCCTTCGGGCAGCAGGAAGCGCACCGGCGCGTCCATCTGGTTCAGCCGCTCGCCGATCCAGCGTCCCATCCGCTCGTTCTCGTCCGGCGTGGTGCGCATCAAGGTCACTTGCGGATTGTGCTGGTGCAGCAGGCGATGGCGATAGCGCTCCGGCACGGTATCGCGCGGGCCGAAGTTGACCATGTCGAGCGCGCCGACCGAGCCCACGTAAGGCATGCGCGTGCGGATGATCGCGCCGAAGCGGTCTTCCGTGGCGGGAAACACGCCGCCCATCATCATGTCGCAGATTTCGGTGGTGGTGATATCGATCACCCCTTCGAGCTGGCCGCCGTCGACCAGCTTCTCCATCGACTGACCACCGACGCCGGTCGCGTGGAACACGAGGCAGTCGTATTCGCCGGCGAGCGCGGCAGTGAGCTGCTGCACGCACGGCGTGGTGACGCCGAACATCGTGAGCCCGATCGCGGGCAGCTCGGCCTGCGCGGCGCGGGCGTTGCGCGCCTCGCGCGTCGCGGCAAGACGCGCCTTGACCATGCCGGCCATCGCCTGCGCGCCGTTGGCGAGGATCTGGCGTGAGATGACGTTGATGCCCTGCACGTCGGTGACCGAGTACATCATCATGATGTCGGCCGGGCCGACGTAGCGACCGACGTCGCCCGACGCGACGGTCGAGATCA
>DATEKY010000264.1:0-2082 GCA_035277225.1 Xanthobacteraceae bacterium | reverse complement strand
CCCCTTCGCCGAGGAGCACGGCGGCATCGGCGGCGGGCCGGTCGAGACCATGATCGTGATGGAGGCGTTCGGGCGCGCGCTCGCGCTGGAGCCGTATTTCGCGAGCGTGATCCTCGGCGGCAGCTTCGTGAAGCTCGGCGCCACCGAGGCGCTGCGCAACGATGTGCTGCCGCAGGTCGCGGCCGGCGAGACGCTGCTCGCCTTCGCGCATATCGAGCGGCAGGCGCGCTACGATCTCGCCGACGTTGCGGCGACCGCGAAGAAGGACGGCGGGAGCTACGTGCTGAACGGCGAGAAGAGCCTGGCCATGCACGGCGACGTCGCCGACAAGATCGTGGTGTCGGCGCGCGTCTCCGGCGAGCAGCGCAGCAAAAACGGCATCGGGCTATTTCTGGTGGACGCCAAGGCCGAGGGCGTCTCGCGCCGCGGCTATCCCACCATGGACGGGCTGCGCGCCGCCGAGGTGTCGCTGTCCAACGTCAAAGTCGGCGCCGACGCCGTGATCGGCGAGCCCGGCAATGCCTACCCGCTGATCGAGCAGGTCGGCGACATCGCGATCGCGGCGCTCGCCGCCGAGGCGGTCGGCGCGATGAGCGCGATGCACGAGATCACGGTCGACTACCTCAAGCAGCGCAAGCAGTTCGGCGTGCCGATCGGCAACTTCCAGGTGCTGCAGCACCGCGCCGGCGACATGCTGATCGCGCTCGAACAGGCGCGCTCGATGGCGATGCTCGCCACCATGATGACCGAGGAGACGAATGCCGAAGAGCGGCGCAAGTCGATCTCGGCCGCCAAGGTGCAGATAGGCCGCTCCGCCAAGATCGTCGGCCAGTCCGCGATCCAGCTGCACGGCGGCATCGGCATGACGATGGAATACAAGGTCGGGCACTACTTCAAGCGCGTCACGATGATCGATACGATGTTCGGCGATGCCGACCATCACCTGACCGCGCTCGCCCGCATGGGTGGCGTGATCGGCGCGCGCTAGCACATGATCCCGAAAAGTGCGAAGCGATTTTCGGTCAAGATCATGCGCAAACAAGGCTAACCAAGAACAATCAGGAGAGTTTCATGGCCATTCCGGTGCTGCCGCCGCCGAGCGCAAAGGCGGTCGAGATCGGCGAGCGCGTGAAGGCGTTCCTCGAGGAGCACATCATCCCGGCCGAGCACGCCTACCATCAGCAGCTCGACGAGGGCCCGGACCGTTGGACCGTGCCGCCGGTCATGGATGAACTCAAGGCGAAGGCGAAGAAGGCCGGCCTGTGGAATCTGTTCCTGCCGAAGAAGCATTTCCCGGATTCGCTGACCAACCTCGAATACGCCAGCATCTGCGAGACCATGGGGCGCTCGCCGATCGGCGGTGAGCCGTTCAACTGCTCGGCGCCCGACACCGGCAACATGGAGACGCTGATCCTCTACGCGACCGCCGAGCAGAAGAAGCAGTGGCTCGAGCCGCTGATGGAAGGGACGATCCGCTCGGCCTTCGCGATGACCGAGCCGGCGGTGGCCTCGTCGGACGCGACCAATATCCGCTCCTCGATCAAGCGCGACGGCGACCATTACGTGATCAACGGGCGCAAGTGGTGGACCTCCGGCGCGCCGGACAAGCGCTGCAAGATCATGATCTTCATGGGGCAGACCGATCCGGGCGCCGAGAAGCACAGGCAGCAGTCGATGGTACTGGTGCCGATGGACGCGCCGGGCGTGACGATGATGCGCTCGCTCAGCGTGATGGGCTACGACGACGCGCCGCACGGCCACGGCGAGGTCGACTTCAAGGACGTGCGCGTGCCGGTGTCGAACATCCTGCTCGGCGAGGGCCGCGGCTTCGAGATCGCGCAGGGCCGGCTCGGCCCCGGGCGCATCCATCACTGCATGCGCACCATCGGGCTCGCGGAGCGCACGCTGGAGTCGCTCTGCCAGCGCGCGCTGTCGCGTACGGCGTTCGGCAAGACCATCGCCGAGCAGGGCGTGACGCGCCAATGGATCGCCGAATCGCGCATGGAGATCGACCAGTCGCGGCTGCTGACGCTACACGCGGCGCACATGATGGACACGGTCGGCAACAAGGAAGCGCGCCGT
>DATEKY010000263.1:0-5205 GCA_035277225.1 Xanthobacteraceae bacterium | reverse complement strand
TCGCGGCGGTGCGACCGGACGACCTCGCGACGATCCTCTATACCTCGGGCACCACCGACAAGGCGAAAGGCGTGATGGTCGCGCACCGCACGCTGCTCGCGGCTGCCGAGAGCTACGTCCACTGCAGTCCCGAAACGCGCGCCAAGCCGCATCGCGTGGTTGCCAACATGCCGCTCGCGCACGGTGTCGGGCGGTCGATCATCTCCAACGTTCCGCTTATCTCGGAGATCACGCCATTCTTCGGCGACGAGGTCGAATCCTTCGCCGAGACCGTGCGCGAGGTCGCACCGAACTTCGCACTCCTTCCGCCGCGCTACTGGGAGAAGTTCGCCGCGCAGCTTATCGTCGGCGTCGAGACCAGTTCGGCGCTCAAGCGCTGCGCGTACGACCTCGCTGCCCGCATCGGCAAGCGGTACGTCGAGCGCCGCTATGCCGGACAGGGCATCCCGGTGCACCTGCGCCTTGGCTACTGGCTCGCCTACCGGCTCGTCTTCAGCCAGATGCTCGAGAAGGTCGGGCTCGGACGAATGCAGATCGCCTTCACGGGCTCGGCGCCGATGCCGCCGCAGGTCACGCAGGTGTGGCACATCTGGGGTGTTGACCTGCGCGAGATGTACGGGCTCACCGAATGCCTCGCGATCAGCATCGCGCAGTTCAAGCCGTTCCCGCGTCCCGGCGATATCGGCCGGCCCACCGACCTCGACGGCTTCGAGTTCAAGCTCGCCAACGACAACGAGATGATGCTGCGCTCGCCCGCCGTGTGCCAGGGTTACTGGCAGCAGCCCGATCGAACTGCCGAGGTGTTCGCCCAGGATGGCTGGCTGCGCACCGGCGACATAGCCGAACTGACCCCCGAGGGCGCGATCAAGCTCATCGACCGCAAGAAGGAGATCATGGTCACGGCGGGCGGCAAGACAATAAGCCCGCAGCAGATCGAGAAAGCATTGAAAGGAAGCCCATACCTCGCAGAGGCGATCGCGGTCGGTGAGGCGCGGCGCTATGTCACCGCGCTCCTGATGCTCGACTACACAACGGTGTCCGAATGGGCGCGCACCAACAAGGTGCCCTACACATCCTACACCAACCTCGTGACGCGGCCCGAAGTGGAGGAATTGGTCGGGCGCGAGGTCGCCAAGGCGAATGAATTCCTCGCGCGGGCCGAGCAGGTCAAGTACTTCCGCATCATTCCGCAGGAACTGGATCCGGAAGAGGGCGAAACCACACCGAACTACAAGATCAAGCGCAAGCTGATCGCCGATATGTTCGGCGATCTCATCGAGTCCATGTACGAGACCAAGACCCGGGATCTGTTCCAGCGCGCCGTCGGCACTTGAGCCGGCGGCGCCGTCGTTTGGAGTTCGACCAGTCGGGGCGAGCAAGAAAGGGGAAAGTGATGCGTCGCTACCTTGGAATGGGACTTGCCGTGGCGATTGCCGCTGCCGGCTTCATCGCTCTCGCGCCGGAGAAGGCGCGGGCGCAGGAGGAGTATGTGATCGGCCTGACCGGCGCGCTGTCGGGGCCGGCCGGGACGCTGTTCAATCCGCTGGTGGACGGGCTGCGCATCTATTTTGACCGGGTCAACGACCGGGGAGGCATCGCCGGCCGCAAGGTCAAGCTCATCATCCGCGACAGCGCCAACGATCCGCTGCGCGTCGTGGCCGACCTCAAGGCCTTCGCCGACATGAAGGAGATCGTCGGTGTTGTGTTCGCATCAGCGTCCGGAACGGTCGGCGCCTACACCAAGGAGAGCGCCGCGCTGAAGATGCCGACGCTGTTCCTCAATCCCTGCTATCCGCCCGCGACCCCGCCGAAGCCCGCCGCGGAGTTCTTCTGCCCGGGCATCAGCAGCTACGTCGAGGCGCTTACCCTCGTCGACCTCATGTTCGAACTGCACGGCAAGGACGGGATGAAGCTCGGCTTCGTTACCTCGGATGTCCCGGGCGCCCGTATCGTGGCGCAGCGCATCATGGCGCCTTACGCCGAGAAGAAGGGCGCGACCGTCGTCGACGTCGCCGTCGCCCCGATGGCCACGACCGACCTCGGTCCGGTCGTGCGCAACATGCAGGACAAGGGTGCCAACGCCATCATCAGCTACACGTACAATCACCACATGCTGGGGGCCGCCGATGCGGTGGACCGCCTCAAGTTCACTGGCAAGTACCTGCTCGTCGCTGAGCTCCCCGGTGTCCTGTCGCAGGTCGAGCAACTCAAGAACCCCAACATTTACGCGTCCGACCAGTTCTCGCTCCTGAGTGAGGGCAAGCCGGTGCATAAGGAGATCCTGGAAGCGATCCAGAAATACGGATTCAAGTATCCCGTGGCCGACGCCCGCTTCGGCTGGCGCGGCGCCATGGTACTCGCGGCTGCCCTGGAGAAATGCGGCTGGCCGTGCACGCGCGAGAAGCTGGTGACGACCATGGGTACGCTATCGGTCGACAGCCAGACGATGCTCGACCTCAACGGCACGCCGGTCGTGTTCAACGCGACCACGCACACCAGCGTCGAGAAGGCGTTCCGCGTCTACCACTGGGAGACCGGCGCGAACGCGCTGCGGACCGCGGTCGACTGGTTCAAGAAGCCGGAACAGAACTGGCCGAGCAACTGAACCGTTCGGCGGCGGGCCGCTGCTGGAGCCGGTCCGCCGCTACATCCTCCACCTTGCGCACGGACGATCGCCTTGCTGGTCGACGTACTTGTTCTCGGATCGATCTACGCGCTGCTCTCCGCCGGTTACGTGATCGTGTACCGGGCGAGCCGCGTGCTGAATTTCGCCTATCCGGACATCTTTATGGTCGCGGCCTATCTGGCATTCGCGATCGTGTCCTACGCCAAGCTCGATCCGCTGCTGATGTTCCCTGTCAACATCCTGCTTGGCGGTGTCGCCGGCGCCCTGATGTACGCGCTGCTGATGGCGCCGATGGCGGGCCAGCCGGTTTTCGCAGCCGTGCTCGTTACGGTCGGTCTCGGCGTGATCCTGCGCGGGCTCGTGGTCGCCGGCTTCACCGGCCAGGTGATCTTCCCGGGCCGCTCGATCGGGCTCGACTATTCGCTCGTCGAGATTGCGCCGTTCCTGCGGATGAACATCGCGCAGATCGTCACCGTGCTGTCGGGCTTCGCGATGGTTGCCGTTCTGCTTCTCGTCTCACGCTACTCGCGGCTCGGGATGCAGATGCGCGCGACGTCGTCTGACGCGCGGCTGGCCGCTTATCGTGGCATCAACATTCATGCGATCTTCGCCATCTCGTGGGGCGCCGCGATAGCGCTCGGCTCGTTCTCGGGCGCGCTATTCGGGCTCAACGCGCAGGTCGGCACCGAATCGGCGTTCATCGCCGTGAAGGCTCTTGTCGTCGCGCTCGTCGGCGGCATGGACAGCCTTGGCGGTGTGCTCCCGGCGGCGCTTCTCGTCGCCGCGCTGGAGACATTCGTCCAGCGCTTCGTCGATCCCCAGCTCTCGGAGATCATCCCGTTCGTGTTCCTGATCGCCGTGCTGCTAATCAGACCTTGGGGCCTGTCCGGCACCAAGGAAATCATCGATCGGGTCTGAGCCATGGCGACGCGGCGGTCCGGCTATTTCAAGACGAGCTATGCGGCCGACCTGACGCTGTTCGACACTCCGTTCCGCAAGAGCGCGATCCTCGCGCTGATCGCGGTCGCGCTTACGCTGCCGGCGGTGCTGTCGCAGCAGAGCCTGCACATTCTCAATCTTACCATGGTGGCGATCATCGGTGCGATCGCGCTCAACCTGCTGACCGGGCTTGCCGGTCAGCTTTCGCTGGGCCATGCCGCATTTCTGGCGACCGGCGGCTTCATGAGCCACTACTTCTCCAAGCTCGGCCTGCCGTTTCCGGCTGTGGTCGTGCTCGCGACGGCGATCGGCGGCGTGCTCGGCTTCCTCATCGGCACGCCGGCGCTGCGCGTGCGTGGCCTCTATCTCGTGCTCACCACGGTCGGGTTCCACTACGTCGTCATTTTCCTCACACACGTCTATCAGGCGAGCGGCGAGTCGAGCATCGCTGCGCTCACCGGATTCCTGATGCCGCCGGCCGCGATCGGGCCGATCGTGCTTGGCTCGACGCAGGCCTGGTATTACTTCTTCCTTCTCATCACCGCCCTCGTCACTGCCTACAGCCTGAATCTGCTGCGCAGCCGCATCGGGCGCGCATGGATCGCGTTGCGCACGCGCGACATCATTGCGGCGGCGCTCGGGGTCAACTTGGCGGCTTACAAGCTGAAAGCCTTCGTGGTCAGCTCCGCGCTGACCGCGATGGCAGGCTCGCTGCTCGTCTACTACCTCGGCTCGATCTCGGCGGAGTACTACACGCTCGACCTCGCGATCTCGTATGTGGCGATGATCGTCATCGGCGGCGCGGGATCGATCATCGGTTCGTATCTGGGCGCGATCTTCATCTCGCTGCTGCCGTACGCCATTACCTGGCTGTTCCACCTGGCCAACGCCGATCCGCGCGTGCAGCTCCAGCTTCTCGTGCCGAGCCAGACCATTCTGTTCGGCGTCCTCATGATCCTGTTCCTCCTGTTCGAGCCGCTCGGCCTCGTCGGCATCTGGAACCGGATTCGCACTTACTTCGAGCTGTGGCCGCTGCGCCGCTCCATCCTCGCCGAGAGGAGGGACTGATGAGCGCGAACCGGCTGCTGGAGGTGTCCAATCTCGAAGTCGTCTATCACCGCGCCATTACGGCGGTGCAGGGCGTATCCCTCGCGGTCGACGAGAATGCGATCACGGCGCTGGTCGGAACGAACGGAGCCGGCAAGACGACCACGCTGACGGCCATTTCCGGCTTCATGCGGGTTGAGGATGCGAAGATTACCGAAGGTGAGATCCGCCTGCGCGGCACGCGCGTCGATCAGCGCCGTACCGACCAGATCAGCCGACTCGGCATCGCGCATGTGCCGGAGCGCGACAAGATTTTTCCCACCCTGACGGTGCGCGAGAACCTGACCGCCTGCCGGACCTGCCGCAAAGTGGGCGATTTCGACATCCCCGACGCGTTCGACCTGTTTCCGCGGCTGCGCGAGCGCCAGAACTCGGTGTCCGGCTATCTGTCCGGCGGCGAACGGCAGATGCTCGCGATCTCGCTCGCGCTCATCACGCAGCCGCGCCTCGTCCTCATCGACGAGATGACGCTCGGGCTCGCGCCTGCCGTAGTCGACATCCTGATCGAAGCGATCCGCCGGCTGCGGCGCGAG
>DATEKY010000262.1:0-5990 GCA_035277225.1 Xanthobacteraceae bacterium | reverse complement strand
TGGTGAAGGAAGCGCGCGCGAAATAGGAGGCGCGACCATGCACGGCATCAAGACGCCCGCCGGCTCCGGCGCGATCGCTCCCGATACGACCGGGCTCAACTTCTACCGCGCCGATCCCTCGCTCGCCGACCTGCTGCAGCTTTATCTGCCCGACGCGCTGTTCGCCCATATCGCGCCGCATCTCGATCGCCTCGGCGCGCTCGCCGGCGATCATCTCGATCAGTGCGCGCGGCTCGCCGACCGGCATGTGCCGGTGCTGCACCATCGCGACCGTTTCGGCCGCGACAAGCAGTGGATCGAATATCATCCGGCCTATCGCGAGCTCGAGCGCGTCGCCTACGGCGAGTTCGGCATCCACGCGATGTCGCACCGCAAGGGCATTCTCGGCTGGCCCGACACCTATCCGTCCGCCGCCAAGCACGCCTTCACGTATCTGTTCAACCAGGCCGAGTTTGGGTTGGGCTGCCCGATCAACGTCACCGACGGCTGCGCGAAACTGCTCGCCAATTTTGGCAGCGAGGCGCTGAAGGCGAAATATCTCGACGGCCTGACGCAGACCGACATGGCGCGCCTCACGCAGGGCGCGCAGTTCATGACCGAGAAGGAAGGCGGCTCGGATGTCGGCAAGCTGACCACGGTCGCGACGCCGGAAAACGGCCACTGGCGCCTCAGCGGCGAGAAGTGGTTCTGCTCGAATGCCGATGCGTCGGTGGTGATGCTGCTGGCGCGGCCCGAGGGCGCGGCGGCGGGCACGCGCGGCGTCGGCCTGTTCCTGATGCCGCGCGTCCTCGATGACCGCACGCCGAACCGCTACCGGATCGTTCGCCTCAAGGACAAGCTCGGCACGCGCTCGATGGCGTCGGGCGAGATTACGCTCGACGGCGCGCTCGCCTACGCGGTCGGTCGGCTCGACCGCGGCTTCGTGCAGATGGCCGAGATGGTGAACTGGTCGCGCCTCTCCAACGGCGTGAAGTCGACCGCGTTGATGCGGCGCGCGCTGCACGACGCGCTCACCGTCGCGCACGGCCGTGTCGTGTTCGGCAAGCGCATCGCCGATCAGCCGCTCGCGCGCCGGCAACTCCTCAAGCTCATGCTGCCGGTGGAGCAGGCGCTCTCGCTCTGCTTCATGACCGCCGATGCGCTCGACCGGGCCGAAGCCGGCAGCCAGGAGGCTGCCGCGCTGGTGCGCATCCTGACCCCGGTGCTGAAATTCCGCGCGACGCGCGATGCCCGGAAAGTATGTGGCGACGCGCTCGAGATGCGCGGCGGTGTCGGCTACATCGAGGAGTTCGCGCCGGCGCGCCTGCTGCGCGATGCGCATCTCGGCTCGATCTGGGAGGGCACCAGCAACATCGTGGCGCTCGACGCGGTGACGCGCGCGGTCGGCCGCCATCATGCGGAAGGCGCGCTGGCGGCGGAGCTGCACGCGCGTCTCGCCGAAAGCGCCGCGATCCCGCAAGGTTTTCGCGATCGCCTGCGCTCGCTGGTCGACCGCGCCGTGGCGTTTGCCCAGGCCGTCGCGGCCGATCCGGGCAACGAGGCCGATGCGCGCCGCGCCACCACGGCGCTCTATCATGTGGCGAGCGCCGTGATGCTGGCGTTCGAAGGCGCGCGCATAAACGAGCGGCGCGGCGATGCGCGCCGGTTGCTGCTCTCGCGCCTGGTGCTCGATCACAGGCTCGGCGGCGCCGATGCCTTCTCGCAAGCGCCGCGCGACGACACAGCGCTCGCCGACCTGCTACTTGGCAACGATAGCGTGCGGCTCGCGCAGGCCGCGGCGTATCTCGGTTGAGGCCTATCCGTCGCTAGTGGTGTGCCGCTCCCGAGACTAACTTCTATGGATTGCCTGTGGTGCGAGCTCATTGCTCGCCTGGTAGGCTCTGGAAATCAGGGGGAGAGGCGCGCGTACTCCGTGAGGCGGCACGGAAATTGGCCCGCCAGTGCTTCTAGAGCCGTCTAGATTCTTCTCGATCCGTACCCGCCGCGACCGGTCGCGTTCCGTGGCGTACCAATCGGAGCCACTGCGTATTAATTTTGGGTGGCCGTCTTGAGGCGGCGAATTCTACAAGATGTGGAACGAGGCGTGAGCGACTGTCGTCTATCACCGCGCGCAGCCGTTAGCAATTTTAGCTTAGGGTCGGAGCCGACTCGCCGCTTATGTGCTCGACGTGATGGATAACGGCGTCGATTTCACCGTTATGATCCAACACCGGGACGTTGATCGGCTTCCAACGCCGATGAAACCACCTGCCGCTACGCCCGCGCACGTCGTAGCGCTGGAGTGCCATTCGGTTCGGCTGCCGCGTGCGCAATACTTCACGAAGTGAGGTCGATAAGTTCTTCACGCCATCCGCTTTGAGATCGTTCGGATTATCGGGAAAAACTTCGAACATGCTGCGCCCCGAGATGAGGTCGCGGTCTGTGAAGGTAGCGGACAAGTAGCGCGTGTTTGCGTCTTGGATGGCAAGATCACGGTTCAGACGAAGCCAGGGATGCGGAATGACGTCGCACAGGTGGCAGTGTCGGTCGGTAATGGGCTCGCCGAACAACAGCTTTGGCGGTGTCAGCAGAGCCAAGAGGTCGCCAGACTCGTGGCTGATCTCCACGAAAAGTTCGTAACCCAACAGGGGGTTTCTGCCTGAGTGCTTGAGCAGGAAGTCTCGAGCTTTTTCAATTGCGACTTTCGTAGCCGTGCGCAGGTCAGGGAAGTCGGAACCCGAATGATCCTCGATGCGGCCCATCCCTGTGTCGATATGCAAGAAGTAACGCACGCTTATCCTCTTTCGTTCGATAGCTCCGGGTGGACCCTGTCGCCGCTGGCGCTTGAAATGGCCGACCCGCACACCCGCTCCGGTGCGGCCAGAGTCCGCGAGCGTTAGACTCGCGATCTACGCGACAGGCCAAGTGTCTCTACGAGCAAATTTCCTGGCTACACGCGTCACATCACTCACGTGATGGACGATCATGCGCACTTCGCCGTTGTCGTCACGAACAGGCGAATTGATCGCGACCTGTGAAGGAGGCGAACAAACTCTTGCATGACCCACACCTTGCCTTCTGTGAGACTTTTCATGCCCGCCAAATATACGCCTCCGCCTCGCCCCTGCACAGCAGAAAAGGGTTGATAGGTAGTTCCACGAGCGCCCGGACGGCGATGGTATCTCCTGCAAAAACGTGAAGCGTCGAACAGACTTCCTCGAAGGCGCGAGACATCGCGGTGATGGCGGTTGGTTCAAATTTATTGGTTTCTGGCAGATGTGCTCGGATCGGCATGCGGTTGCTCCTTGATGCCGTGGGGCAAGGCGGGAGCGCGATTGTCTCTCGGTCGCCGACGCCTCGCGAAAGAGCCGCTGCCGGGCGATGATGAGGGTGTCGGACACAGGTGAGACATTGACCAAGAAGTATCTTTTGCGGGACGGCGGATGCCGACTGGATTAGGGAATTTGTCGCCGCGAAAGGCGCATGGGCGAACATCCCGCCGAAGAGCAACCGCACCGATCCGATTTGCTTCAGCCCGCATCTCTACCGCGCCCGCAACCGGGTCGAACGGTTCTTCAATGGGATCAAGCGCTGCCGCCGCATCGCGACGCGCTACGACAAGCGCGCCGCGAACTACCTTGCATTCGTCCAGCTTGCGTCAATCAGACTGTGGCTCCGCGCTAATGAGTCCACGCCCTAGATCAGCGGCCGCTGCGCGACCTCTTCGTCGAAATACTGCGCCAGGCTTTCCAGCGCCTTCGGATTGCTGAGCAGCAGCGTGCCGTTGGTCTGCGCGAACATGCCGAGCTTGCGCAGCTTGGCGAGCGACTTGTTGGTGTGCACCAGCGAGAGGCCGAGCGTGTCGGCGATGTGCTGCTGCGTCAGCGGGAACGGCATCGCGCCGTTGACCACCAGGCCGAGCTTGTCGAGCCGCTTGTAGAGCTGGATGATCAGCGCCGCGATGCGCTCGGCGGCGTTGCGCTGGCCGGTGCTGGTCAGGTTCTCGTCGACGATGCTCTCCTCGCGCGAGCCGAGCCATGTGACGTCGAACGCGAGCTCCGGCATGTTCTCGAACAGCGACCACACCTTGCGCCGCGGCAGCAGGCAGAGCTGCACCTCGGTGATCGCCTCGACACTGTAGGCGGCCGCCTCGAACATCGCGCCCTGCAGCCCGATCAGGTCGCCCGGCAGGATGATGTTGAGGATCTGCCGCCGCCCGTCCGGCAGCGTCTTGCAGCGGATCGCCCAGCCCGCATAGAGCGTGTAAAGCTCGGCCTGGTCGGCCCCGGCCGCGATGACTTCGGTTCCCGCCGGATACACCAGATGGTCGCGCTTCATCTCGTTGATGAAGGCGAGTTCCACGTCGCTGATCGGCTTGAACGCCCCGCTGCGGCGCAGCGCACACTCGAAACAGGAAACGCGCATCGTGTGATCCTCGGCCGCATTTAGCCTGCGGCGCGGCCGCGTATTACGTCAAATAACACATCGGCGCGAACGCCTGCAGCCTAGATTGCCCGACGCCGGGCTTCAGGACAGACGCCGCATGACGAACCAAGACGGCCGGCCGGACACCCTGCTCGCGACGCAGATGGACGAGCTGCGTCACCGGTTGCGCAATCATCTGCAGAACATGATCAGCCTGATCAGCCTGCAGATACGCCGCGCGCGCAACGAGGAGACGATCGCGGCGCTGGAAGACCTGCGCGCGCGCTTTGCCAGCATCACCAGCATCTACATCGATCTCGACGATTCGAGCGACCATCCGATCGCGCTCGAGACGTTCGTGCCCGATCTCGTGCGCCGCATCGGCGACCTGTACGACCCGGGCGGCGCGCACCGCGCGACGTTTCGGCTCACCCCGCTGACGCTGCCGGGCCAGCGCGCCGCGATCCTCGGCCAGATCGTGGTCGAGCTCGTGATGAACGCCTATCGCCACGCCTTTGCGGGGCGGACCGGCGGCAGGCTCACGGTGGACTTGAGCGTCGCCGGCAACGAGGCGCTGCTGGTGATTGCCGACGACGGACCGGGACTGCGTCAGCCCGATCAGAGCCGCAGGCATTTCGGTTTCACCATCGCGGCCGGCCTCGCCAAGGGCATGAACGGGACGTTCGAGCACGAGAGCCTCGGCGGCCTCGTCACGCGCGTCCGCTTTCCGCTCGATTAGCTCGGCGCATGATCTCTTCCGAAAACCGGTGTCCACTTTTCGGGATCATGCGCTGAGCGGGACGTCGCCCAACCGTCTCACGTTTGCGCCAACCTTCCGCCCACGGCTGGCGATGTGTCGACAGATCGGCGACACTATCCGCAGCAAAAGGGGAGGCGACGATGCGTCACGCGTGGTTGGCGATTGCCGTAGGTTTGTTCGCGCTGCCGGCGCAGGCCCAGGCCCAGGCCCAAGACGACATCGTGCTGCGCGGCATGGGCTCGTTCCACATCGGCGGGCGCATCGCCGAGGTGACCGGCAAGCCGGTGAAGGAGATCCAGCGCGTCGCCGGCGGGCCGGTATCGAAGCTCGATCCGAACGGTCAGTTCATGGTCGAGCAGATGTACACGCAGTACTTCCTGCCCAAGAACAGGAAGGGCAAGTACCCGCTGCTGATGTGGCACGGCGGCGGGCTGACCGGCGTCACCTACGAGTCGACGCCGGACGGGCGCGAAGGCTGGCTCAACATGTTCATCCGCAAGGGCTGGGACACGTATGTGTCCGACGCGGTCGAGCGCGGGCGCTCCGGCTTTGCGAGCGGCGACGTGTGGAGCGATGCGCCGATCTTCCTGAACTATCAGGACCCCTACGAGCGCTTCCGCATCGGCGCCGGCGCAGGTTCGTGGAATGCCGATCCGGCCAAGCGCAAGCTGCTTCCCGGCAACCAGTTTCCGGTCGAGGCCTACGACAACTACATGCGCCAGTCGGTGCCGCGCTGGCTCTCCACCGACAAGGTCGTCGTCGACGCCTACATGGCGCTGGTCGACAAGATCTGTCCCTGCGTGCTGCTGATCCATTCGCAGAGCGG
>DATEKY010000261.1:0-7297 GCA_035277225.1 Xanthobacteraceae bacterium | reverse complement strand
GCTGGTGGTCGAGTCGCGCGCCGCGACGCTCGCGCCGCCGCCCGCGGGCTCGATCTCGAGCAAATCACCGGCGCCGAAATTGTGCACGGCCTTCACGGTGCCGAACGCTTCGCCGCTGGCCGTCTGCGCCGTCAGTCCGATGAGATCGGCATGATAGAACTCATCGTCAGCCGGCTTCGGTAGCTTTTCGCGCGCCACATAGAGACGCGTATTGGTCAGCGCCTCGGCGGCGTTGCGATCCGCAACGCCTTTCAGCCGCACGACCAGCATGTCCTTGGCGGGCCGCACCGCTTCGATCTCGAAGCGCCGTTTGCCGTCCTCGCTTTCGAGCGCGCCGTAGCGTGTGACCGAAAGCGGGTCCTCGGTGAACGCCTTGAGCCGCACCTCGCCGCGCACACCGTGCGCGGCGCCGATCTGCGCGATGAGGACGCGATCCACCGGTTAGGCGGCCGGGGCCGCACCTTCGGCCGGCGCACTGGCGGCCGCGGTCGCGGCAGCGCGTTCCTGCGCCTTCTTCTTCGGTTTCGCCTTCTCGGGGTTGTTGCGCGTCTCGCGCTTCATCAGGCCGGCGGCATCGAGGAAGCGCGACACGCGATCGCTCGGCGTCGCGCCCTTCGCCATCCACGCCTTGACCTTCTCGAGATCGAGCTTGAGGCGATCCTGGTTGTCCTTGGCCATCAGCGGATTGAAGTAGCCGAGCCGCTCGATGTAGCGGCCGTCGCGGGGGCTCCGGCTGTCGGCGATCACGATGTGATAGACGGGGCGCTTCTTGGTGCCGGCTCGCGCCATGCGGATTTTCAGAGACATCGGTAGTCCTTTCTGTTTCGAATCTGTTCGGCGATTTCGCTATTTCTTTTTTCCAGGGCCGGGAAAGCCGCCCAGCCCGGGCATTTTCGGACCCAGGCCCGGAAGACCAGGGAAATTCGGCGGCAGGCCCGGCATCTTTCCCGGCAAGCCGGGCGCACCGGGCATGCCGGGCGGCAGGCCGCCGGGCATCTTCTCGGCAAGCTTCTGAATCTCTTCGGGGCTCGGCATGCCGCCGCCGAAGCCCATCATTTGCGCGAGGCCCGCCATCGGGCCGCGCTTCGCGCCGCTCATCGCCTTCATCATATCGGCCATGCCGCGATGCATCTTCAGAAGCTTGTTGATGTCTTCCGGCTTGGTGCCGGAGCCGGCCGCGATGCGGCGCTTGCGGCTCGCCTTCAACAGATCCGGATTGCGCCGCTCGCGCGGCGTCATCGAGTCGATGATCGCCATCTGCCGCTTCAGCACCTTGTCGTCGAGGTTCGCGCTGGCGATCTGGTTCTTCATCTTGGCGATGCCCGGCATCATGCCCATCAGCCCGCCGATCCCGCCCATAGTCTGCATCTGCGCGAGCTGCTCGCGCAGGTCGCCCAGGTCGAATGCGCCCTTGCGCATCTTCTCGGCGACGCGCGCGGCCTTTTCGGCGTCGATCGTCGCCGCGGCCTTTTCCACGAGCGAAACGATGTCGCCCATGCCGAGAATCCGGTCGGCGATGCGCGAGGGATGGAAGTCCTCCAGCGCGTCGAGCTTTTCGCCGGTGCCGATCAGCTTGATCGGCTTGCCGGTGACGGCGCGCATCGACAGAGCGGCGCCGCCGCGCCCGTCGCCGTCGACGCGCGTCAGCACGATGCCGGTGAGGCCGACGCGCTCATCAAACGAGCGCGCCAGATTGACCGCGTCCTGACCGGTGAGCGCATCGGCGACCAGCAGCACCTCATGCGGGTTCGCGGCCTGCTTCACGCTGGCAGCTTCCGCCATCATCTCCTCGTCGAGCGTGGTGCGGCCCGCGGTATCGAGCATCACCACGTCGAAGCCACCCAGACGCCCGGCTTCGAGCGCGCGGCGCGCGATCTGCGGCGGCGTCTGCCCGGCGACGATCGGCAGCGTGTCGACGCTCACCTGCTGCCCGAGCACCGCGAGCTGCTCCATCGCGGCCGGACGGCGCGTGTCGAGCGAGGCCATCAGCACCTTGCGCTTGCCCTGGTCGGTGAGGCGACGCGCGATCTTCGCCGTGGTGGTGGTTTTGCCCGAGCCCTGCAGGCCGACCATCATGACGGCGACCGGCGCCGGCGCATTCAGGTCGATCGGATCGGCGTTCGAGCCGAGCGTCTCGATCAGCTGGTCGTGCACCAGCTTCACGACCATCTGGCCCGGCGTGACCGACTTGATCACCGCGATGCCGACGGCGTGCTTCTTCACCTGCTCGACGAACGAGCGCACCACGTCGAGCGCGACGTCGGCCTCGAGCAGCGCGCGGCGCACCTCGCGCATCGCGGTATCGACGTCGGCCTCGGTCAGCGCGCCGCGCCGCGTCAGGCGGTCGAGAATTCCTGAAAGCCGTTCCGACAGGCTGTCGAACATGCGGTCTCCGCAGGCCTTGCGGCCATTCACAAAACAGTTTCGCGCCCGAGGGCGCATCGCGCTGTCGGGCGGTGGCCGCCGGCCTCTCGGGCTGGTCGGCTAGGGTTGCATTCCGGTCTCTTGCGAGAGCGGGCCACGAGTACGGCCGAAGAGGCTTCCAGTCAACCACCATGCCCTTCTTGCCGTACGAGCATGCAGGCGTTATATTCTGACCAGTCAATTTGACCGGTCAGAATATATGAAGAAAATTCAAGCCTCTACCGCCAAAGCTCAACTGGCCGAGCTGCTCGATGACGTCGAGCGGGGAGAAACCATCGTCATTACGCGGCACGGCAAGCCCATTGCCGATCTGCGGCCCCATGCCGCCGGCCGTCGCGAGGATGCTCTTCGCGCCATGAGAGAAATTGAGGAAATGCGAAAAACCGCGCCGCGCGTGACGGCCGAGGAAATTCTCGCGTGGCGCGACGAGGGGCGGAAATAGCAGTGGCGTTCGTCATCGACGCCTCGGTCGCAGCTTGCTGGTTCTTTCCGGATGAGACCGACCCCATTGCGTCACAAGCCTGGCTACGTGTTCACGACGATACGGCGATCGTTCCCGCGCATTGGTGGTTCGAAATACGTAACACCATGTTGATCGGCGAACGGCGCGCGCGACTGACCGAGCAACAGATCACATTCGCAATGGAACGGTTGGCGCGGATGGCGATACGCCATGACCCGATACCATACGACGCCGATGTCTTTGCGCTCGCACGAAAGCACCGTCTGACCTTTTACGATGCTGCGTACCTTGAGCTCGCACAGCGCGAAGGTCTTGCACTCGCCACGTTGGACGACAAACTCGTAGCTGCAGCGCGCAGCGAACAGATTGCGCTTGTCGGCCCGGCCCCGGAATCCACGTAATTCATCATGCCCCTCCTCACCCGCCGCCGCCTGCTTGCCGGCTTCGCCTCGATCGGGGCCATCGCGGGCGTCTTCGGCCTGCGCTCCGCCACGGCACGCTATTACGACGGTCCGGTCTCGGATCATTTCGACGGCACGCGCTTCTTCGACCTCAACGGCGTGCCGATGAAAAGCGTGCCGCGCGCGCTGTACGACCAGTGGCGCTGGTATCGCGACGGCAATCGCGAGCTCTGGCCGCTGTCGGCACCGAGCTCGTTCAACGACACGCCGCCGGCGCGCGTCGACGGACCGGAATGGCGCATCTCGTTCGTCGGTCATGCGAGCTTTCTGCTGCAGACCGCGGGGCTGAACATCCTGATCGATCCGGTGTGGTCGGAGCGCGTCTCGCCGGTGAGCTTCGCCGGGCCGAAGCGCGTCAACCCTCCCGGCATCGCGTTCGACGCCTTGCCGCCGATCGACGTGGTGCTGGTGTCGCATTGCCACTACGACCATCTCGACGTCGAGACGCTGTCGCGCCTGCATTCCGCGCATCGCCCGCGCGTGCTCGCGCCGCTCGGCAATGACACCATCATGAAGAATCATGATGCCGCGATCCGCGCGGAGGCGTTCGACTGGCATCAGCGCATGGACCTCGGCCGCAGTGTTGCGGTGACATTGATCCCGACGCGGCACTGGTCGGCGCGCGGGCTGACCGACCGCAACAAGGCGCTGTGGTGCTCGTTCGTGATCGAGACCCCGGCCGGCCGAATCTATCACGTGGCGGACTCCGGATGGGGCGACGGGCAGCATTTCCGCGATGCGCGCGACCGCTACGGGCCGTTCCGGCTCGCCGTGCTCCCGGTCGGCGCCTACGAGCCGCGCTGGTTCATGCGCGACATGCACATGAACCCGGCCGAGGCGGTGCAGGCCTTCAGCGCGAGCGGCGCCGAGTTCGCGCTCGGCCATCACTACGGCACGTTCCAGCTCACCGACGAGGCGATCGACGCGCCGGTCCAGGCGCTGGAAATCGCGCGCGTCGAGGCGGGCATCGATCCGGAACGGTTCCGCCTGCTCAGGCCGGGGCAGGTGTGGAACGTCGAGGCGCGGGCGGTGGCGTAGCACCTCCTCCTGGAGACCTGCGCCCTGCCGGAAAAAAATAGAAAAACAACCCCATGCAAAGAGGGAAAATCACTTCACCGGTACGTAGACCTCGATCACCAGATTGTCTTCCTGCGTCGTCAGCGGATCGGTGACGTAGTATTCGACGAACAGGTCCTTTGCCTCGAGCCGCTTCTCGTCGAGGTGGTTGGTGATCGCCTCGTAGGTCGAATCCATCGCATCGTACGAGCCGCGATGGATGAATTTCAGCGCGCGCCCGTCCGGCGACTTGCCGACCGCGAGGCCTTCCGGCAGCGGCCCCTTCGGCGCCTCGGCGACCGGAATGCCGGCCTGGAACTCGAAGCCGGTGTCGTCGGTCGCGGTGTAGATCGTCATTGCGGGGCCGGTCGGCTTCACGCCCTGCTTGTCGAGCGCGTCCTGGATCTTCTTGAAAGCCTCGACCAGCGTCTCGAAGGCCGAATCCCAGTTGGCCGACCCCTTGCTGAGCACGATCGTCTTCGCCGCCAGCATGACCTCCTCGCCGAACGGGTCGGCCGGCTTCGCCTGGCCCGGCGCCGGCGTGATCTGCGCCAGCACAGGACCCGGCGCTCCCGCCAGCCCGAGGGCGATCAGGACCAACGCCGCAAGGCGCGCAACCGACATTGGAGTCTCCCGTTCGAGGCCGCTTCGGGCCCGCTTCTACCATGCCGGCGTCGCGTCTGCCTGCCCAATCCGGCAGCGCTCGTCTGTGGCGGCTGGCGCCGCGCCGTTCTTTCGCCATATAACCTTGCGCGGAACCGACATCCAATGAGCGCGCTCGCCAACCACGCTTTCGTGAAGATGAACGGCCTCGGCAACGAGATCGTGGTGGTCGACATGCGCGCCTCACCGCAGCCGATTCCCCCCGACGAGGCGCGCGCCGCGGCGCAGCCCGCCGGCGCACCCTATGACCAGATGATGGCGCTCTATCCGCCGCGCACCGGCGGCACCGACGCCTATGTGCGCATCTACAACAGCGACGGCTCGCCCGCCGGCGCCTGCGGCAATGGCATGCGCTGCGTCGCCGAGCTGATGTTCCGCGAGACCGGAAAGGACGCGCTCACCTTCGAGACGCAGGCCGGCCTGCTCAATTGCTGGAAGGGCGCAGCACCGCTCGTCTCCACCGTCGACATGGGCAAGCCGCGCTTCGCCTGGAATGAGATTCCGCTTGCCGAGGAATTCGCCGACACGCGCTGCATCGAGCTGCAGATCGGCCCGATCGACGATCCGATCCTGCATTCGCCCTCCGTCGTCAGCATGGGCAATCCGCACGCGATCTTCTGGGTCAAGGACGTGATGGCCTACGATCTCTCCAGGATCGGCCCGCTGCTGGAAAACCATCCGATCTTCCCCGAACGCGCCAACATCTCGCTCTGCGCGGTGCAGTCGAAAGAGCACATCATCGTGCGCACCTGGGAGCGCGGCGCGGGCCTGACCAAGGCCTGCGGCTCGGCCGCCTGCGCGTCAGCGGTTGCGGCCGCGCGGCTGCGCAAGACCGGCCGCAACGTCACCGTGACGCTGCCCGGCGGCGACCTGCAGATCGTGTGGCGCGACGACGATCACGTGCTGATGACCGGCCCGGTCGCGTTCGAGTTCGAAGGCCGCTTCGATCCGTCATTGTTCACGGCCGTGGCATGAGCATCGACGTCGTCACCTTCGGTTGCCGGCTCAACACCTACGAGTCGGAAGTGATCCGCAATGCGGCGGCGGAGGCCGGCCTCGCGGACGCCGTGGTGGTGAACACCTGCGCGGTGACGGCCGAAGCGGTGCGGCAGGCGCGCCAGTCGATCCGCCGCCTCAAGCGCGAACGCCCCGACGCGACGATCGTCGTCACCGGATGCGCGGCGCAGACCGAGCCGGCAACCTTCGCCGCCATGCCCGAGGTCGCGCTCGTCGCCGGCAACGAAGAGAAGCTGAGCGAAAGATTCTGGCAATCCTTCGGGCTCGGCCGCGAGGAGAAGGTCCGCGTCAACGACATCATGGCGGTGCGCGACACCGCGCTGCATCTGGTCGAGGCGATCGACGGACACGCGCGCGCATTCGTCCAGGTGCAGAACGGCTGCGACCACCGCTGCACCTTCTGCATCATTCCCTATGGCCGCGGAAACTCGCGCTCGGTGCCGATGGGCGAAGTGGTGGCGCAGGTGCGCAAGCTCGCCGCGAACGGCTACCGCGAGGTGGTGCTGACCGGCGTCGACATCACGGGCTACGGCACGGGCCTGCCGGGCGCGTCGCGGCTCGGCACGCTGGTGCGGCAGGTATTGAAGCATGTGCCGGAGCTCGACCGGCTGCGCATCTCGTCGATCGACTCGGTCGAAGCCGATCCGGACCTGCTGGACGCCATCGCCGACGAGCCGCGGCTGATGCCGCATTTGCATCTCTCGCTGCAGCACGGCGACGACCTGATCTTGAAGCGCATGAAGCGGCGGCACACCCGCGCCGGTGCGATCGCGTTCGCCGCGCAGGTCCGCCGCCTGCGTCCCGACATCGTGTTCGGCGCCGACATCATCGCGGGCTTTCCGACCGAGACCGCGGAGGCGTTCGCGCGCTCGCGCGACCTGGTCGACGAATGCGGGCTCACCCATCTGCATGTGTTTCCCTATTCCGAACGCGCCGGAACGCCGGCCGCGCGCATGCCGCAGGTGCCGCATCCGCTGCGCAAGGAGCGCGCGCGTCTGCTGCGCCAGGACGGCGACGCCGCGCTCCGCCGCCATCTCGACGGCGAGATCGGCATGCGTCGCCGCGTGCTGACCGAGTCGAACGGCGTGGGCCGCACCGAACAGTTCACGCCCGTGCGTCTTGCGACGGGCACGGAGCCGGGTGCTATTCTCGATATCTCCATTGCCGGCCACGACGGCCGTCAGCTACTCGCTGCTTGAGCGCGCATGATCCC
>DATEKY010000260.1:0-15980 GCA_035277225.1 Xanthobacteraceae bacterium | reverse complement strand
CGAAAGTCTGCGAGTTCTTGGGCGAATAACCGCTCTGGGCCTCACGCGCAGATTTTTTTTCGCGGAGGCGGATTTTTGAAACCGCTTCCCGAATTCAAACAATTCAAACGGCGGTCGTGGCGCGCCGATTACGAGTCTCATCAAGGACTTGCGTCATCCCGCCAGCGATCGCGCTCGGCATCACTCCTTCGGCGGGTCGATTATTTTTCACGGGTGACGAAGGTCCCCCGGGGGGGCCTCTCAAAATCCAGATCGAAGTCGCGAACGACCGCGTGGCAGGCGCACGCGTTTTTTCGCGAAATTCCGGAAACATTTTTTCGGCCTACGCCACGCCGGAAAAAACGCCGCGAAATTCGGGGTGGGGGGGGTGGGTAGGAGGAGCATGAGATGATGGAAGTCATAGCGCCGATTGCGTCAAAGAACGAGTTCCCTGCCCGGCTCCGGCTGGAGTTCTGGCCGGTCGATCGCTTGATCCCCTCGCCGCGGAACGCGCGCACCCACAGCGCCGCGCAGGTCGCCGAGATCGCTGGCAGCATTCGGGCGTTCGGATTCACAAATCCGATCCTGGTCGGCGAGGACGGCGACGTCATCGCGGGCCACGGTCGGCTCGCGGCGGCGAGGTCGTTGGGTCTGACCGAAGTGCCAGTCATCCCGCTTACCGGGCTCACCGAGACCCAACGGCGCCAACTGGTCCTCGCCGACAACCGCATCGCGCTGAATGCCGGCTGGGACCTCGAGATGCTCAATCTCGAACTCAAGGAGTTGTCGATCATCGGCGCCGACCTGGCTGCGCTCGGCTTCACCGCGCAGGAGCTGGCAGCCGCGCTTGGCCATGGGAATGAGGGGCTGACCGATGAGGACGAAGTTCCAGAAGTTGCCGAAACTGCCGTGACGGTGGCCGGCGACACTTGGTGCTTGGGGACACATCGCGTCGTCTGTGGCGACAGCACCGATGCCGGCACCGTGATGGCGCTGTTGGGTGATGTCGCTCCGGGGCTGATGGTGACCGACCCGCCTTACGGCGTGGAGTACGATCCGGAGTGGCGCAATCAGCGCGGAATTAGCAATTCGTCCCGCACTGGCAAGGTCCACAATGACGAACGCGCCGATTGGGCGGAGGCATGGGCGCTTTTCCCTGGGAGCATCGCGTACGTTTGGCACGGCGCCTTGCGCTCGATCCCGGTCGCCCAAAGCCTCGTCCGCGAAGGCTTCATGATCCGGGCGCAGATCATCTGGGCCAAGGAGCGGCTCGTGATCGGTCGCGGCGACTATCACTGGCAACATGAGCCGTGTTGGTACGCGGTCCGCACCAAGGGCAACTGGACGGGCGACCGCAAGCAAACCACGCTCTGGACAATCCCCAGCGGCGGACAGGACACCGACACCATCCACGGCACCCAGAAACCCGTGGAGTGCATGCGCCGGCCGATGCTCAACAATTCGAGTCCCGGCCAGGCGATCTACGAGCCCTTCCTTGGCAGCGGCACCACGCTGATCGCAGCGCAATCCTGTGGCCGTGTCTGCTTCGCGGTCGAGCTCGACCCGCTCTACGTCGACGTCGCAGTCAAACGCTGGCAGGCCTTCACGGGCGAGGACGCCACGTTGCTGGCGGATGGGCGGACCTTCGAGACGGTTGCAACGGACCGGCTGACCGCGCCGGATGCCGCGCGAACGATGCGCACTGCTGCCGGGCCGCCTCCCGCCGAGAACCCACAGGCAACATCCACATGAATTCCGAGTGTGCGCGTCCGCGCCAGCGATCTGGCGGTCCTTACCTGGAGAAACGGCGATGCGCGGCCGCAGACCCAAACCGACGAGGCTCAAGATGCTGACCGGCAATCCGGGCAAGCGCGCGCTTAACCCAGATGAGCCACGCCCCGAGGCTAACATCCCGGAATGTCCGCCGGAGCTTGGGCCGGTTGCCCGAGCAGAATGGGACCGACTTGTTGTTGAACTCGCCGCGTTACGCTTGCTCACCAATCTCGATCGTGCCGCGCTTGCCGCCTACTGCGGCGCTTATGCGCTATGGGCAGACGCGACCGCACACATCGAGAAGTACGGGGCCATGATCAAGTCGCCGCAGGGCTTCCCGATCCAGTCGCCTTATCTCGCCATCGCAAACCGCCAAGCCGAGATCATGATGCGTATCGCTTCCGAATTCGGTTTCACGCCAGCAAGCCGAAGCCGAATTGCGGCCCCGGCACCCAGCGCCCCGGATCTCTTCAGCTCTCTCCGTGCGCCGGCACCTGAGGATCAGCCGAAATAGCGAGATGACGCTACGGTAAATTGCAACGTCACCTTTCGGGCGCGATGGCTCGGAACGCAATGGCGCGGCTATAATCCCATTTCCGAATCAACGAGGTACCTATGGCCAAGAAAGCAAAGCGGCGCGGCCGCCCACCCGGCAAAGAATAAGGTCGATGGGCAAGTCAGTCGCGAAGATGGATGTGATGCAGCTTCGCGCCTATATCGAGGATCTTCGAAGCTTAAGAGTCAGCCGTCCCAGATCCTGAATGAATTGTGCGGCTCGTGACTTCGCCAGTGCACTTGCCTTCTCGTGGATCTCTCGGTCCACGTCCGCAAGCGGCACCACGTCTGGCGTCCTCTCTGCGGCCATTTGGAAATCAGCAATCATCTGGGTCAGGGGTCGATCAGTCGTCAAAGCAATGTAGGCCAAGAGGCTGCGGATGATGACCCCGCTGGGCCGTGGTCTCGATGACCAATTTCTCGACAGTCTCCTGGGTGAGACATTGAGCACGGGCGCTGCTCCATATCGGAAGGTAGAGGAAACTCCAGCACGCGATGCAGAGTTTCGAAGCCGCCATAGCAAGGTTGCCTGATCGTTAGGCGATTCCGTACAATCAAAAACAGATCATATGCGAACTGCCGAGCGATCGATGGTCCAGTCGATTAGTGCGCTGAAAATTACGTTGACCGGGAGCCCGAACCAGAGATTGATGAACAGGACGTCGCCGAGCGAAAGTGCAAAAGTCTGCTGACACACCCTGCCCTTGCTCGTCTGCATCACCCCATTCCGGCGAAACGGCCACCGCTCAACGCCGAGCCGTGGCCATCGTACAAGTGCGAAACGATGGAGGAGTGGCTCGCGCGCTACGGATCGCTACGCACCTGAACGCTGCTTGCCCCTGCTCTTCTTCTTGGCTGGTGCATCTGCCGGTTTCGCCTCAGCCTCGCGCGCAAGCCGAAGTTTGCGCAGCCGTTCGGTGTTTGCATCGGTTGCCGCTTGCGCCGCGCGATAGTCGGCCATTGCCTTTTCGGCATCCGCGTCCTTGCGTGCCTTCTTATCGGCTTTCGTTTCGTCACTCATGGGGCCTTGCCATCGGCGGACCTTCATCATCGGCGGGATTCCGCCCTTCACGGCGGTCGCGCGTGATGCCAATTCGACTTGCGGCCGTGGTGTACCAAGATGCTTGGCTTCCCAGCTTCGACCGTGCGGGTCGAACGTTCTTCTTGCCGCGCCTGATCCGCAGATCGCTTGGCTTCTTAGTAGTCATCGGCGCCCTCGCAGCTGCGGGCTAGTGCCTAGCACCGGGGCCGCCGCAGAGTCCATGCGAATGGAACTTCGGTCCGGCGGCGTCGATCTGTAGCCAACAATACCCACGATACGATCGAAGCCAGGGCACGACATCTCGCCGATACTTCCTCTGCGTAATATCCCGTTGCTGGCGGGTAACGTGGAGGATCAGATGCGTCTTCAAACGATCGCCCTCTCCGGCTTCGCGGCTGTCATCGCATGCGCTCTCGCGCTCGGCATGTCGTCACGGGGCACAACCTCGGTCAAAGCGTCTCTCCACCTTCCGATCGACATCACGGCCATTACCAAGGCCGCCACCAGCCTGCCCGACCAAGCCTACCCGGCGTACTAGTCATGGGCTGGCTTGAGACGGCGGCGTTCACTCTGGTGGTTGGCGCTCAATTCCTCGCGGCGGTCTTCCTGATCGCGAAACGACACAACGTCTACGGCGAGGCAAAGCAAGAAACGGAGCCCGCGCACGAGGGGCTCCCTCCTAACCTTGATCATCAAATCGGCTGATCTCGCAAGGCAGGAGGTGTGTCGTAACACCCTCCTGCCTTTCGCCACGCAGCCCGAAGCGACAGCGCGCCGCTCCGCGATGGAGGCCTCATTGGAGATTTCCCAGCTTCGATACTTCCTGGCGCTTTGCGAGGAACGCAATTTCACCCGCGCGGCGAAGAATTGCGCGGTGTCGCAGCCATCGCTGAGCAATGCCATCAGATCCCTGGAAAATGAGCTAGGCGGCCAACTCATCCAGCGCAGCCCATTCGAGATCACGCCGCTCGGACGCGCGGTCAGGCCTCACTTCCGATCCGCGTTGAGGCACATCGCACGCGCGCACGATTGCCGGGATCGAAATGCGGCCTCGCCCCCCGGCTTGCCCCAAGCCGACTCCACAGCGGCTCGTAGCGCGATTTCAGCCGGCGCGCGCCCCCACACAGCGGACAGCCGCTAAACCGCCCGAGTGCGCCCGTGGATTCGATTGTGGGCATTTTTCGCTGCAATACGCGGCGGTTCGCTATCGTGCGACAACAACATTGCTCAGATAGTGGATTCATACAAAGTGCAAACGGTGGTATGCAGTTTGTATGGACCGAGCTGTTGCCTATTATCGTGTCTCCACAAAGCAACAGCAGCGCTCTGGCCTCGGGATCGAAGCCCAACGCGCGACCGTCGCCCGCTTTGCAGAGGCTGAGCAGCTCACCCTCATCGCCGAGTTCGTCGAGGCCGAGACCGGCAAGGGCGCTGACGCGCTCGATCGCCGCCCGCAACTGGCTGCCGCCCTCGCCGCTGCACGCTCGGCCAAATGTCCGATACTGGTCTCGAAGCTCGACCGCCTCTCGCGCGATGTCGCCTTCGTCGCCGGCCTGATGGCGCAGCGTGTGCCGTTCATCGTCGCCGAATTGGGCCGAGATGCCGACCCGTTCATGCTGCACCTCTACGCCGCGCTGGCCGAGAAGGAGCGGCGGCTGATCGCCGAGCGCACTAGGGCTGCACTGGCCGTGAAGAAGGCCTCGGGCATCCGGCTGCGTAATGCCACGAACTTGGCGGATGCAGGCGATCGCGGTCGCGCGGCGGCCCAGGCTGCTGCTGATGAGTACGCTCGGGGGTTGCTGCCCCTCCTGCGCGCGATCAAGGCCGAAGGCGCAAAGAGCATCGGCGCAATCACCGCCGCTCTCAATGAGCGCAAGATACCGAGCGCGCGCGGCGCGCGCTGGCACGTGTCTAGCGTGCTGAACCTTCTCGCCCGTGCGCAGAAGCTCGAAGCGGTTCGATAGCTTCGTTTTATAGTCGGGAAATACGTTCTCACCGCATGCGCGGGTCAGCTCCCCGAAGCACGATGTCGAGATGATCCGTATTCCACCGGGACCGCTGCTCTGCTTCGCGCTCACAGCATTGGGCCCATCACGAAGGCCCTGAACAAGTCCCGCGGGCAGCCTGCTGTCGAGCTACGGAGCCCGCTTGTCGTGGTAAGATGGAACGAAAGGTTTACTTGATTCAAAGTGCTTGGTTTTTGAATCGCGACAATGTCCTTTGTGCGTATCAGCGGAGGACATCATGGATAGCGAAGCTGTCTCGCGCAGGATTCAAGTTTGGTACCGCTTCACCCGTCGCCGCACCCGTGGGCTCCGCCGCTTGTGCATCACCATCTTGAGCGTGGCGTTGGTTGTGGATCGAGTGGTGAGCCTGTCAGCCAAGCTCCTGCCCGGCTCAACCTGTTGACGCTTCTGAAGCGGGGCCAGGCGCGCGAATCCTGTTTGCGTACTCGGCGTAAGCCGCGAAACGGCTCCATCTTGTCCTTGACCGCGCCGCGATATTGTCGGGGATGGCCCACTCAACCTCTCTACCTCGCTTGCGGCGTCGGCAGTATCTGAGTTTGTTGTCTGCGATGAAGCATTAGTCTGCTCCGACCGCGCAAGCGGACATGCTGAGATGTCGGACAACGGCGAGGGGCTAGGGAGCTGACGTACACGCGCCCGCCGAGGGCTGATGGGATCTCCAGAAGGAGCCTCTATCTCGCCAACGGCTTGGCGAGTTCGCGCGCTGCACCGATGAACCGGTTCGCTAGCGGATTCAAGGTGCGGTTCTTCAACGTCAGAACGGCGACCGTGCTCGGCCGATGCGGCAGTACGATCGGCAGCGCCTTCAACCCGAGTTGTCTGGCGCACAGATGGACCAGCGAGTGCGGCGTAATGCTGAGGTGCCGGCCGGCCCTGAGCAAGGTCATATTCATGGGAATGGAATGGGTCGCGACCGCGGGATCGGGGAGCTCGACACCGCTGCCAGCAAAGGCTTCGCGGATCAGCGCGCCGACGACGCTGTCGTAGGGCGGGATCGCCCAGGGTTCGTCCGCGAGGTCGGCTAGACGCACTGCGCGGCGACGGGTCCACGGACTGTTGGCCCCGACGACCACGCGAAGCGGGTCATCGAACAGACCTTCGGCCTCCATGTCGGGTTCGGGCGAGGGGACGGCAGAGCGCGCCAGGATCATGTCGGCGGTCCGCGCACGCAGCTGTTGTTTAAGTCTTACCGTGTCGGCCTCTTCGACGTAGAAGCGGACGCCGGGGTATCGCTGACCGAAGCGCTCGATCAGGACCGACGCGAATCCGAGCGCGAGCGGCTGAGTGCATCCGATCCGTATCTCTCCTGCGCTCGGATCGGCGATGTAGCGGATCTGTTTTACGCTCTGTCGCAACTCGTCAAACACGGCGGTGCCACCGTTCAGGAGAGTGCGGCCGTAGATCGTCGGCTCGACACCCGTTGGGGTGCGATCGAGCAGGCGTACGTTCAGGGTACGCTCGAGCGCAGCTATCGCCTTTGAAATCGCGGGCTGGGAGATATTCAGCGACTGCGCCGCGCGCGCCATGCTGCCGCGCTGGGCGACGGCCTCCAGCATGCGCAGGTCGCTGAGCTTGAGACGGCGCAGGATCGGGTCGGACCGGTCCATGATGCCCTATGAAATCTGGTTATGACGGCAGCACTATATAGAAATTGCGTTCATATGCCAGCCCGATACAGTCGTGTTTGTCGGTGGCTGCGCAGTCGTTCGGCATCTTGGTTCAAACCCAGAGGGCCTAGACATGATCAGGATGTTGCAGCGAACGTCACGCTTCGCATTGGCGACACTCACGGTCTGCGCATTTGGCACAGTGCAGGCGCTGGCGAACGACTATCCCAGGCGCCCGGTCACGATCATCGTGCCGGCAGGGGCAGGCGCGGGGCCGGACGTGATCACGCGGATCGTGGCTGAACGGCTGAGCCAGGCCTGGGGCCAGCAGGCCGTCGTGAGCAACCGCGCGGGCGGCGGCGGCATGATCGCCACGCAGGCGATAGCTGCAGCCGAGCGCGACGGATACACGCTGTTCATGCCGCTCGCCTCAACGCTCACAGTCATGCCTGAACTTCAGCCGAAGATGCCGATCGATCTCGACCGCGATCTTGTACCGATCGGCCTGCTTGGCGTTCAGCCGATGATGATCGCTGTGCACAGCTCGCTCGGGATCAATTCGCTGTCCGAGCTCATCGCGCGCGGGAAGAGCCGGCCGGCCGATCTTCTAATCGGCGCGGGCCGCGGCACGATACCGCATCTGGCGTGGGAGATGTTCCGCACCCGCACCGGGATGGATGCGACGTTCGTGCCGTATCCGAGCGTCGCTCGTGCGGTTCAGGATGCGGTCGGGGGGACGTTGAATGTCATCGTGGAAAGCCATGCTGGTCTTGCACCGGCGCTCCAGTCCGGCGCCGTGAAGCCGCTCGGGGTCTTCGCATCGGCCCGGTTGCCGAACTTTCCGCATGTCCCGACGGTCGCGGAGGCGTTGCAGTCCGTTGGGCCCTTCGAGGCCGGTGGCTGGTTTGCGCTGATGGCGCCGGCCGGAACACCGGAGGCGGTTGCCAGGAAACTCGCCGCCGATTTGCGTGCGGTTCTCGGCCAGAGCGAATTGAAGGAGCGTTTCGAGGCTCTTGGCACCTATGTGCGCCCCCTCTCGCCCAATGAAACGGCGGCCTTCATCCGTGCGGAACGCGACCTCTGGCGTCCGATCGTGCGCCAAGTCGGGGCCTCGCAATAATCCGCGCAGGCCCGATCATCATGTTCGCAGGACAACCGAGCCGGACACTGCTCGGGCCCGCCATCCTTCGCGCGGCGCATCAACTCTTCGATACGCCGCGGATTTTCGATGACCCGATTGCGGTGGGCCTGGTGCCGGAGGCGAGCGAGGAGGCGATTCGATCCCGCACCGACGAGCATCAGACCGAGGAGTCAGTCCTGCTGCGCTCGCTTTTCGCGCTGCGCAGCAGGTTCGCCGAGGACCGGCTGCGCGATGCGGCCGGTCGTGGCGTTCGCCAGTACGTCATCGTGGGCGCCGGTCTCGACACCTTCCCGTGGCGCCAGCCTGCCCATGCGCAGGGGATGAACATCTTCCTTGCCGATCATGGAACGAGCCTCGACTGGACCCGGGCGAGATTTCGCGAGCGTGGTCTCGGTGCGCCGTCGAACCTGATGTTCGTGTCGCTCGACCTCGAACAGGACAATGTCGGAGCGACACTGGCGGGACACGGCTTCGATCGAGACGCTGCCGCATTCTTCTCGGTTCTCGGCGTGACCCAGTACCTCGAGCGCCGATCTGTCGAGGCGCTGCTCGGATGTGTCGCCTCGCTGGATGCGGGCAGTGAGATCGTATTCACGTTCGTGCCGCGCGACGACGAACTCGAGGGTCCGGATCGGGCGTTTGCGACCGCCTCAGCAAACCGGACCGTCCAGCTTGGCGAACCGTGGAAGACGCGCTTTGGTGCCGCAGAACTGGCCACGATTCTGCGCCGCAGCGGCTTCACCGGCATCATCCATTTGACGCCGGACCTTGCACGGCAAATCTATTTCACAGGCCGGCAGGATGAATTGCGCGCGCCAGGTTGGGAGCAACTGATAGCTGCCGTGGTGTAACGGAAGATGGGTAGACGCGCCAAATAACAGCCAAGCGGTCCCTCGCGGGCGACTCATGGTCAGGTAAGCCCCGCAGCGTTCGGGCGGATCACCGCTGCCTTGAACGAGCGCAAGATCCCGACTGCGCGCGGGACACGCTGGCATGTGTCCGGCATGACCAATCTACTCGCACGTGCGCAGAAGCTCGAAGCACTTCGCTAGCGCGTTTTTATACACGGCAAGAACGCGATTGTTTCCGCCGACCAAAAGCGACGAGGACTTTGCGGATGGCCGTCTCCTTTAATCACAGCGCGACAACTTTAAACGCGGCCTGTTTCCACGGAGTCGCAGCGGCAGTACTCCGCATTGCTTTTAGCGCGTGGTGAGACGACATCGGGCGCACACGACCAGTCTGTTGGAAAGCGGGGGCGAGACCGAGCTACGATTTCTCGATAAGCTCCTGTGCGATGATACGAACATGAGCGATGAAATTCTTCACCACAGGACTGAGCGTTCGCCCCTTCAGAGTGACGATAGCTCCACGACGCGGTGCGATGCGCAGCTTGATCGGTAGCCTTGCGATGGACCAACGGTGTTCATTGTAGCGCAACATTGATTCTGGAACGATTGTTAGAAACCGTCCCGTAGCGAGCAGATGCATGCGAACGTGCATGGAGAAACAAGTCACGCTTGCTTTGGGGGTTGCAAGGTTTTCTGCCTGAAATGCGCTATCCAATAACGAGGCAAGCGGATTGTGCGCGGGCATGTGGATCCAGGGATCATTCACCAGATCAATGAGCCTCACCCTTGCCGCCCTCGCCCATCGGTTCTTTTTTGCCGCCACCACCGAATAACGCTCGTCGAAGAGCATTTCGATATCCAGTTCGTCGTCTGCACCTACCCATTCGTCCATGACGCGTCCTAGCATCACGTCAATGTTGCGCTCGCGCAATTCGCGATATTCGAGCGTAGACGATTCGGCGTGCACAATATGCACGGCAATACCAGGCGTCTGTCGCGAGAGACGATCAATCACAGCAGGAAGCAAACCTGCGGCAAGCGTTTCTGGGCAGCCAACACGAACCTCGCCGATCGATGGATTGGTGAGATGCTGGATGTCGCGCATGCCTTGTCGAAGCTCATCGAATACGACCAGGCCGCGTTCAAGGAGAACATTGGCGTATATCGTCGGCGCAACTCCGCGCGAGCTACGATCAAGCAGTTTGACCCCAAATAGATCCTCTAGCTTTGCCAGCGCCTCAGAGACGGAAGCTTGGCTCATGCGCAGGTCTACTGCCGCCTTGGACATGCTCTTACGAGCGACGACAGCGGAGAGGAGTTGCAGATCTCGCAGCCGAAGGCTGGCTAGGGCGAGTTCACTCAGACGCGGAGGTTGAGTGGCCATAGGCAGACCCGATAAGGGTACAGGAAGATTTGCCATTCCATCGATAGCAGATGAAGGACATAAAAAGCGAGAGGTGAAGCCAGGGAGGGTGCGATGTTCGTATCCAGACGCCAGTTGGCCATTGGTGCAATCAGTCTTGCCGGGGCCGCGGCGTTCAACCACGTCGCCCGCGCAAACTATCCAGACAAACCAATCCGCATAATCGTTGGATTTGCGGCAGGCGGTCCGGCGGATAGCCTTTCGCGGATTATCGGGCAGACGCTCCTTCAGCAGCTTGGCAAACCGATCATCGTCGAGGCCGTTACTGGTGCGGGGGGAAATCTGGCGACCGAGCGCGTAGCGAAGTCTGCCCCCGATGGGTACACCCTGCTGATGGCGTCCTCAGGGATGATCGTCGTCAACCCGGCAATTTATCGGCAGCTCTCGTTCGATCCGAGCACCGATCTCCTTCCGATCTCGCTTGTTGGGTTCACGCCTAACATTCTTGTTGTCCACAAGGATGTGCCGGCCCAAACGGTAGCCGAACTCATCGCTCTCGCGGTGGCAAATCCAGGCGCCCTGACCT
Source organism: Xanthobacteraceae bacterium (assembly GCA_035277225.1). Classification (GTDB taxonomy): domain Bacteria; phylum Pseudomonadota; class Alphaproteobacteria; order Rhizobiales; family Xanthobacteraceae; genus PALSA-894. Next base: position 5,056 of record DATEKY010000260.1, on the reverse strand, counting down.
TTGGTTCTGGTGGGATCGGCTCAAGCAACCACCTGTGCGGCGAGCTGTTCAACAGCCTGGCACACGTCAAGGTTCAGCACGTGCCCTATCGAGGAATTTCGCAAGCCGTGCCTGACCTGCTTGGGGGTCGACTGACGATGTTGTTTGCAAACGCCCCGACTGTTCAGCAGCTGATCCGCGAGGGGAAGCTTCGTGCGCTTGCAGTTACGGCATCGAAGCGGTGGGCAGGTTTGCCCGAGTTGCCCACTTTGGCCGAGGTCGGACTCGTGGATTACGATGTAGTGACTTGGTTTGGTCTCTTCGCGCCGGCTGGCACGCCGCGAAGCGTGGTCGAGTTACTTCACCGCGAGACGACTCGCGCGATTGGCCTTCCTGAGGTCCGCGCCCTACTCACCAGCCAAGCAATCGAACCCATCGGGAGTTCTCCGCAAGAGCTTGCCGCCGTCGTTAATTCCGAGACTCGCTTATGGCGTAAGCTTCTTGCCGATACGGCGGTGACGCCGCCTAACTAACGCGCTTCACCACCGACTGCAGTCATGCAATCGCAGGCACATAACCGCACTGGACCACCCTCAGGAGATAGACGTGGCGCAAGTCATATCTCTCTTCACGTGCCCGGCAATCGGCCGTCCGATGCAGGACCACACTTTTGTTCGTGCGCTGGCAGGCTTCGGTCTTGAGGGAGACCGATACGCTCTCGGTCAAGGCTCGCACTCACATCGCCTGCCTCTCGTGCCACGGCACATCTCGATTATCGCAAGTGAGGCGATCGAAGCGGCCAACGCCGAACTGGTCCAACGCGGCCTATTGCCCTTCACGCCCCGCGAGAATCGCCGCAACATCGTCGTCGAAGGCGTCGATGTTTACGAGCTGGTAGGGCAGAAGTTTCGCATTGGCGCGGTGTGGCTGCGTGGTTCTGAGCCGACTCGACCGTGCCACATTCCATCAGCGGTCGCCGGAAAGAGCCATTTCAGAGAGACTTACCAAGATCGGGGAGGGATTCGAGCCGAAGTGCTTTCGGACGGTATCATCGTCGTGGGAGACACGGTCGCGACCGGACTGCCGCTCGTCGACTGCTAACATTTGTTGGCCGAATTCTTTGGCCGCAGGTGGGGCTGTCACCCGATCGCTGAATGAGCGAAAAATCCCGACAGCCCGCGGATCGCCGTGGCATGTGTCCAGCGTGACCAACCTACTCGCGCGTGCGCAGAGGCTCGAAGCGTTTTGCGCTAGCGGTGTTTTATAGTCGGGATTTCGAACTGGGGCCGCTGGCGTGCCATGGCGTACCATCGTTGGCGAGCGCGCGACCAACGGCATCTTGACCGAAGTTGCTTGATTTCGGCCATCCTGGATATGTGAGCCATCACCTGGCATCCGGTCAGCTGCCAGCGGATTTGGAACCCCGCATGCGCGCGGAGCGATGCGGTGGTGAACACCGCATCGCCGCTGGTGCTACAAGGTCTTCAGATATTCCACCAGATCGGCCTTCTGGTTGTCGCGCAGGCCGAGCCGGAACACCATGTTGTAATGATTGACCACCCCGAGCAGATCCGGGGCGCTGCCGTCATGGAAGTACGGCGGATGCTGCCACAGCCCCCGCAAAGGCGTGGTGCGGTACACCTTCGTGGCGCTGCGCAGCGCATAATTCGGCTCCGTCCCGGTTTCGAAGCGGGAATGCAGCAGCGGCGCCTTGGGATCAGGTCCATTGTTCACATCGGTCAGCAACGGCGGCGTATGGCACCTCGCGCAGCCTGCGGCGCCGTTGAACAACGCCTGACCACGTTGCGCGGCCGCTGCGTTGAAGCTTCCGGCCGGCGAGGGCGGTGTTTGCAGACTAAGCTGATACGCCAGCAGCGCGGGAAGCTTGGGCGTCACCAGGTCGGGGCTCTGCTTGATGCTGATCCCGATGCGCGGGTCGCTGAAACTGCCGTGCCCGCCCATCTGGGAGACGCCGACATAATTGTTCCAGTAGGAGATCGGGCCGTCGCCGGTGAACGTTTCGAAGCGGACATCCTTCAATCCAAAGATCGATGGAATAACGACCGGCAGTGTCGTGCTATTCAGTCGCGTGAGATTCCTGCCATCGAAGGCCTGGAAGCGCGCGTCGTATCTGCCCGGCCCCCAGCTCTGGAACGGTGTCTTGTCGAGAACCGCGGGCGAGAGCGAGATGATGGCGCCCACGTTCAGGGTGCGGTTGGCCCAGCCGTCGAGCCGCTTGCCGATGCCGGACGCAACCGAATCGTCGACCGTGGAATGACACAATGCGCATGTGATGCCGACGGTCGCGAGGTTGTTGTTTTCGCCGGCCACCTTGCCGATCACGCCGACGACGGCATTAAGCCTCAGCAACTGGATCGTGACCGCGGGATCGTCCAGATCCACTTGGCCCGCCCTGATGGCGTTGATCACGTCGGGCGGAAGCGCCTCCGAGTCGACCTTCAAGCCGACCGATAAGGCTGTGCGGGGACTGACCTTCCTGATGACCTGCTGCATGCGCAGCACGTCGGTCCACAGTTGCTCGTCCCCGAACGTGTCGAACCGGAAGATCGATTTTCCCGCGTCAGTATTCTGCGCCTGGGCGTGCGACAGGGCAGCGGCCAGAATCGCGGCCAACATGGCGACCGCCGAGATAAATCGGGACATGGGTCGTGCTCCTCATGCCCCCCTTCTCTGTCGAACCCGTTCCTTGTTGGAGTCCTGGCGCGCTGGAACGATTGCGCGGCAACTTGCCGGCCAGGTTTTGGCCCGGGCGAAACTCGAGGAGATGGCATCGATCACGCCCGCTCCGCGTCTTCATCCGCACCTTGAATTGCAAGACACCGGACGGCGTTGCCATATTCCTCCTCAGTCTGAAAAATTTGAGAGGCCAGTCGGTCGCGCTCGGCGTGGAATATTCGTCCATGCCCATTGCGGGCATGAAATTTTTCTTCTGCCCCCCAACGACGGCTGCGCTTGTCCGCTTCCCCCCCCCCGCAGCGGTCGCTGCATCGTTAACAAAGTGACAGTCAGGGTCAAAGGCGCCAGTCGAGCGACGTTCTCGGCATGTCGCCTTCCCCCCGATCCGGGCGTTTCGCAGCTTGACACATGCGAAGGAACGGCCCCCCGCCAGCCAGCCAGGGGGCAACCTGACGCGACCAGAGCTGGCCTGCCCTTAGTACCCTCGGTCGATTGCCGCATCGCATAGCGCAATCTGATCGCGACCAGTGTCACGTGTTCAGGACATCAACCCGGCGACACCGCCGAAGCTGTCGCCACCAATACAGTTCCGCGCGTCCGCTGCTTGATGTAGCGTGCAAGAGGGAGGCCCCCTCGCCATGGCTCTCTATTTGACGCGCTTTAGCTATACGCCCGAAACCTGGGCCCGATTGAGTAAGAATCCCGAGGACCGCCGGGAAGCTGCACGCAAGTACATCGAATCGGTGGGTGGGAAGCTTCACGGCTTCTGGTACGCCTTTGGTACCTACGACGGATACAATCTTTGGGAAGCGCCCGACAACGTCTCAATGGCCGCAGTAGCGATCGCGATCGGCAGCGGCGGCGCATTGTCGAAATTCGAGACGACGCCGTTGCTCACGGTCGAGGAGACGATGGATGCCCTCGGCCGTGCGCGAGGTGTCGGTTACCGGTCGCCTGGAGCGTAGTCCCAGCCGCCACAGCTGCAGCGCGCTGGTCCGTGGGAACGTCACAACTAATTCAGCAGGTGGCTGCTCGCGGCCTTGCGCACCATCACAACGAAGCGCCGGACTACAGGCGATGAGTCACCGCGGCGCGACGCCAGATGCAGTGTGGATTTCGGTTGTTTGGGCCCTTTCAGTTGCCGGTATGTAACTCCGTCCACTTGAACACGCTGGATCGAGGACGGCACAAGGAAGACGCCAAAGCCCGCCGCCGCAAGACTGAGTGCCGATGCAAGCCGCGGCGCCTCCGGTCCAAATCGAGGGCTGAAGCCGGCGTCGCGACACGCGACCACCGTCGCGGCAAAGAGCCCAAAACCGTCGCGGCGCCCATAAACGATGAACGTCTCTTTCGCGAGGGATGCGATAGAAACGGGGGCCGTGCGTTGCGCCAGCCGGTGCTTGCTTGGCAATACGACCACAAGCTTGTCGTCCGTGAGACGGTGAAGCAGGAGTCCTTCAGCGGGAGGGGTCCAGACGAATGCCGCGTCGAGTCTGCCATTTCGCAGGCGCTCCACGATGTCAGCGCTGAGATACTCTTCCAGAGTCACCGATATCAAAGGGTAGGTCTCGCGAAACGCTCGAATGACGCGAGGAACAAGCGGATGAAAGGGCCCGGTGGGTGTGACGCCAACGCGAATGCGGCCTTGCTCGCCCCGAGCGGTGCGCCGCGCAATCTCGAACGCGTCATCGTAGTCCGCAAGGATGGCGCGCGCCTTGTCGTGAAATGCACGCCCCGCGTCCGTAAGCTCGACCCCACGTGCTTTTCGTTTGAAAAGCAGCACATCGAGCTCGCGCTCCATGGTCCGTATGAGCCTGCTTAGGGGCGGCTGTTGCATGCCGAGCCGCTCCGCGGCTCCGGTGATGTGGCCGCAGTCCGCAACGGCGAGAAAACACCGAAGATGACGTAAATCCACAGCCATGCCCAAAAAGGTATGGGTTCAGTTCTTGGCACATCATAGCTGGTTCGGCTCTAGCGGGCTAGAAAGCCTTAACCTTGGAGGAACTGCGCGCCGATTTGGGAGGAAACAATGAAATGCCAAAGCTTTGCAGTGGCCCTCGCCGCAATGGCGTCCATGCTGCCGACGCCCGGTAACGCGGAACTCTTTCCGTCCCGCCCTCTCACAATGGTTGTGCCCTATGCAGCCGGCGGAACGTTCGATGTCATCGCCCGCATCGTGGCCGCCCGGATGGGCGAACTACTGGGACAGCCCGTCGTTGTCGAGAACACGACTGGGGCCGGCGGCGTCATCGGCGCCACGCGCGTCATCAACGCAAAGCCCGACGGCTACACAATGCTGCTCGGCACGGTCGGCACGCACGCCTACAATCAGTGGATCTACAAGAAACGCCGCTACGACGCGGTTGGTGACTTCACACCT
>DATEKY010000259.1:0-2227 GCA_035277225.1 Xanthobacteraceae bacterium | reverse complement strand
CTTCATCTTCTCGACCTTGGCGACGTAGACGTTCTGGATCGGGTTGTCGTAGGCGTCGAGCTTCAGCGGCCCGCGCGGCGCCTTGACCTGCACGGTGCGCATCGCCTTCAGGAACGCGGCGCGGTCCTCGACATTGCCGTTAATCGAGTCGATCGCCGCCTTGGTCCACAGGCCGGCGGTGTAGGCCGACTCGGCGAACCACGACGGCATCCGCTTGTATTTCGTCGCATAGGCATCGACGAAGGCCTTGTTCTCCGGCGTATCGATCCCCGACACATATTGCAGCGAATTGCTGATCAGGCCGACCGCGCGGTCGTCGACTTGCGGCAGCATGTCTTCCTGCAGCCAGTAGGTGCCGTAGATCTTGTGCTTCTTGTCCATGCCGAAGTTGAACCAGTCTTCGAACAGGCGAATGCGGTCGGCGCCCACGATGGTGACGGCGACGCCATCGGTGTCGGCGGGGATCGAGTTGATCGTGGTGCCGTAGTCCTTGGTGCCGATCGGATTCCAGATCAGCCGCGCCACCTTGCCGCCGAGCGCCTTGAAGGTCTCGATCGCGCCGAGCGTCACCTCGTGGCCGAAGGTGTAGTCCTGCCCGATGAAGGTCACGTTGCGCAGGCCGAGCTCCTTGTAGAGATACTCGCCGAACGGATGACCGATCTGGCTCGACGAGACCGCGGTGCGCACCACGGTCGGCGTGCGGTCCCACTTGGTCACGTTGTCGGCGCCGGCCGCGTCCATCACCAGCGGCACGCCGGTCTCCTTGCTCACCTGCGCGACCGCGGGGCCTTCGTGACCGCACAGCGGCCCGACCATGAAGTGCACCTTCTCCTGCAGCACCAGGCGACGCGCCTGGGTCAGCGCCTGATCCGGGTTGCAGGTGGTGTCGCCGGTGACGATCTCGACCTTGCGGCCGCCGGCGGTCATGCCCGCCTGTTCCCAGAACAGGCGGAAGCCGTTCACCATCTCGGCGCCGGGCGAGGCGAGCGGGCCGGTGATCGGCGGCAGGAAGCCGATCCGGATCGGTCCCTTGTCCTGCGCCTGCGCGGATGTTGCGAAGCCTGCGAGCGCGGCGGCAGCAACGGCCGACGCAATGCGCGCGAATTTTCTGAGCGTGAACATGCGCCCTCCCCTTGTGTTTGTTGCGGCATCCGGCCCGTTCCCGGATGTGGCGTGACATCGCGGGTCCTTGTCGCCCGCGAGGCCTTCCGCCATGATCGCGATGCGACCCCCTTGATCCACGATTTCATCGGTGGCCCTCGCCGGTGTCAAGCCGACCTGCGATTTCGCCGCATGACGCAAATGTTGTAGTTCGCAGCACGGCAACCCCGGACCGGATGATGGACAGCACGGCACGCTTCGGCAGCGATCATGGCGCCTTGCGCAGCGAGGACGAGCCGCTGCTGACCGGCGGGGGCCGCTTCACCGACGACCTGGCGGTGCCGGGCCAGGCCTATGGCGTGTTCGTGCGCGCGCAGGTGAGCCACGCGGCGATCCGCGGCGTCGATCTCGCGGCGGCGCGAACGATGCCGGGCGTGCTCGGCGCGTGGAGCGGTAAGGATGCGGCGGCGGACGGCTTGGGCGCGATCCCGCCGGTCGCGGTGTTCCCCGGCCGCGACGGCACCCCGATGTTCTCGGCCGCGATGCCGGTGCTGGCCGTTGACCGCATCCGCTACGTCGGCGAGCCGGTCGCGATCGTGGTGGCGGAAACCCTGGCGCAGGCCCAGGACGCCGCCGAAGCGGTGCGCATCGATTACGACGAGATGCCGAACGCCTCGACGATCGAGCGCGCGCTTGCGGGCGATGCCACGCCGATCCACGCCGCGCGGCCCGGCAATGTCGCGCTCGACTGGACCGACGGCAACGCCGCGGCGGTGGATCAAGCCTTCGCCGGCGCTGCGCATGTCGAGCGCGTGCGGCTCGAGGATACGCGGCTCGCGCCGGTGTCGATGGAGCCGCGCGGCGGCATCGGCTCGTTCGATCCGGCGAGCGGGCGCTACACGCTGATCGCCAGCACGCAGGGCGTCGCGGTGGTGCGCAAGCTGCTCGCCGAAGGCGTGTTCAAGGTGCCGCTCACGACCCTGCGCGTGCTGACGCACGACGTCGGCGGCGGCTTCGGCATGAAGGCGCAGGCCTATCCGGAATACGGCGCGATCCTGTACGCGGCGCGCAAATGCGGCCGCCCGGTGAAATGGTGCAACAGCCGGATGGAGAGCTTCCTCTCCGA
>DATEKY010000258.1:0-5376 GCA_035277225.1 Xanthobacteraceae bacterium | reverse complement strand
TCCCTTCGCGGCGGCACGCACGGCCGCATGAATGCGCTGGTAGCAACCGCACCGGCACAGGTTGCCGGACATCGCGTCGGTGATCTCCTTGTCGGTCGGCGCCGGCTTCTGCTTGAGCAGCGCCGCGGCCTGCATGATCTGCCCGCACTGGCAATAGCCGCATTGCGGCACGCCGAGATTGCGCCACGCGACCTGCACCGGATGATTGCCCTGCGGATCGAGCCCCTCGATCGTGACGACCGTCTTGCCGCCGACGTCCGACATCGCGATGCCGCAGGCGCGCACCGCCTCGCCGTTCATGTGCACGGTGCATGCGCCGCACAGCGCGACGCCGCAGCCGAATTTCGTGCCGGTCAGGCCCAGCTCATCGCGCAGGTACCACATCAGCGGCATCGACGGGTCGCCGTCGAAAGACCGCTGCTGCCCATTCACACTCAGGTTGACCATGATGTCCTCCCTTGATGGACCCGAAGGCGCTTTCGTTCGCGCGTGAGAAATCGGGCACAGGACCGTCCATCGACGGCCGCTGCCAAGACATTTGGAAACCTGGATCGATCACCGGGGCCCCGCATAGTCCGGTTGTGCCCAGTATTTCTGGGTACCCTTGATCGAACGCCCGGATTGGAATGATTTCAAGGCGGACCGCGCCGCACCATGGTCACAAATCCGCGACGCCTGGATGTTGGAAGATGGGCTGGGGCCCCAGTGCGACGCTTTATCGGCCAATCTGCCGGACGGCCTCGCGCAGGATCGTCGCGCGCGCATTGGTGAGGTCGGCCCGCTTTTTCGCGCGCGCCAACGCGGAGAGGAACTTCGGACCGCCGCCGAATGCCGTGGCGTAGCGGGCGACGGCGTCGCGTGCCAACGCCCGCAACGTCTGCGCCGTGACGCCGTCCACCGGATACTCGAACACCTCGCGCGCCGGCCCGAGCAGTTCGCACTTCGAGTCATGCTCGCGCAACAGAATGCCCTTCGGATCGGTCTCGAAGCGTGTCTCGCCCCTCGCCGGCGCCGCGCGCCGCGCATACAGCCCGCCGAGCACCATGTAGGTCCCGGACGACTCGGAGCTGCGCGCAAATATCCACACGCGCCGGCCCCAGCGCTCGTTGACCAGTTCCGGACAGCGCGTGACGACATCCGCCGCGTCTTCGAATCTGACTTTCACGGAATCGTACGTCAGCCCGAAGATCGGATCCGTGATGCGCGGCAAGGTCTGGCCGATGCCGGGCGCCGGCATCAGGCCAACGAACAGTCCCAGAATGCTAGCCGCGATAGATTTCAAAACGCGGCTTCTCGGCGCGATATTTTGGGCCAGGCCAGAATTCCCGCTGCACGAAGTCCGAAATCCAGTTCGCGCCATCGTATCCTTCGATGTGGCCGTGCGGACCGTTGCTGGTGCGCTGGATCACCGCGATGTCGCCCAGTTGCGGAACGTACGGCGTCGTGGTCACGACCGTAAATCCGTTCTTCTTCAGCAAGGGCCCGTAATCCTTGGCGGAAACCGGGTGGCCGGCGGTATTCGCACCAGCCGCTTCCAGCGCGATCCGCACGTGCTTCGCGCAGATGCCCCTGCCGAAGGGCGGCAGTGCGTTGCTCTTGAGCGTCGCGACGAACTTGTTCCGGTCAAACGGCATGGGCACGCCCCGCTAAAAACTGACGTGCCTCAACCCTACATTGATTGCTTCGCCGTTGAAAGCCGCCCCTGAGACCGTCGATCATTCACCGGTAGGGGGCGTCGAGCTCCATGTTCTTCGCGATCTCGCGCTCCCAGCGATCGCCATTCGCGAGCAGGCGTTCCTTGTCGTAATAAAGCTCCTCGCGCGTTTCGGTCGCAAACTCGAAGTTCGGGCCTTCGACGATCGCGTCGACCGGACAGGCCTCCTGGCACAGTCCGCAGTAGATGCACTTCACCATGTCGATGTCGTAGCGCGTGGTGCGACGCGTGCCGTCGTTGCGGCGCGGGCCGGCCTCGATGGTGATCGCCTGCGCCGGGCAGATCGCCTCGCACAGCTTGCAGGCGATGCAGCGCTCCTCGCCGTTCGGGTAGCGGCGCAGCGCATGCTCGCCGCGGAAGCGCGGCGAGATCGGCCCCTTCTCGAACGGATAGTTCAAGGTCGGCTTCGGCTTGAAGAAATAGCGCATCGACAGGACGAACGCCGAGACGAACTCCTGCAGGAACAAAGCGCGTGCCGCATGATCGAGTCTCATCTCGTGCTTCCCTTCTCGCACGCCATCAGTAACCGAAGGTCTCGCCGGCGGTATAGCCAAGCCATCCCAGAAAGACGAAATCGGCGATCAGCATGATCCGCACGGCCGGCCACATCCGCTCGAATCTCTCGCGCTGCTCCGCTGGAGCGTTGACGTCCTGCAGATTGCGCCGCCACGCCATCGCCATCGCGACGTAGATGACCAGAGCCATCGCGAGCCCGGCCCCCGCCCCGATCAGTCCTGCCGTCGAAAGGCTCATGCGTCCTCAGCTCGGTACCACTCCGGTGAACTGCGGCACGCCCGGCGCCGTCATCCGGCGACCGTCCTGCCGATCCAGTAGCCGCCCCACGCGAACACGACGAAGCCGACCGACAGGATCAGCCGCCGCATCACGCCGAGCTTGAACTCCAGGTCCTCGCGCTGCGCCTGCGTGTCGCGCGGCGCGTTCGAAATCAGCCACTGCTGCAGCGGCGGAATGATCGCGAAATAGCCGACAAGACCCGCCACGAGCGCGACCGCTCCACCGACCAGTCCCGCGACCGAGTAATCCATTCTCGGCCCTCATTTCGGTGCGAGCCCGCCGAACTGCAATACCGCCGCGACGATCGCGACCATTGCGAGCGAGAGCGGCAGGAATACCTTCCAGCCGAGCCGCATCAGCTGATCGTAGCGATAGCGCGGCACGAACGCCTTCACCATCGCGAACATGAAGAAGACGAACAGCGCCTTGAGCGTGAACCACACCACGCCCGGCACCCAGGTGAACGGCGCGACCGGGAACGGCGGCAGCCATCCGCCCATGAACAGGATCGTGGTCATCGCGCACATGGTCGCGATCGCCACGTACTCGCCGAGCATGAACATCATGTAGGGCGTCGAGCCGTATTCGACCATGAAGCCGGCGACGAGCTCCGACTCCGCCTCGACCAGATCGAACGGCGGGCGGTTGGTCTCGGCCAGCGCCGAGATGAAGAAGACGATGAACATCGGGAACAGCCACAGCCAGTACCAGCCGAGCAGGCCCCAAGGCGAATTCTGAGCTTCCACGATGTCGGTGATGCGCAGCGAACCGACGCACAGCAGCACCGTGATGATCACGAAGCCGATCGAGACCTCGTAGGAGACCATCTGCGCGGCCGAGCGCAGCGCGGCAAGGAACGGATACTTCGAGTTCGACGCCCAGCCCGCCATGATCACGCCGTAGACCATGAGGGAAGAGACCGCGAAGATGTAGAGGATGCCCACGTTGATATCGGCGATCACCCAGCCGAGGTCGACCGGGATCACCGCCCACGCGGCGAGCGCGAGCACGCAGGTGACGAGCGGCGCCAGCAGGAACACGCCCTTGTTTGCGGCGGCCGGGATTGTCGGCTCTTTCAGGACGAACTTCAGCAGGTCTGCGAAGGATTGCAGCAGGCCCCAGGGCCCGACCACGTTCGGGCCGCGCCGGATCTGCACCGCCGCCCAGATCTTGCGGTCGGCCAGCAGCACATACGCGATCGCCACCAGCAGGATCACCAGCAGCAGCACCGACTGCGCCACCATGACGATCAGCGGCCAGAGATAGGCGCTCCAGAATTCGGCCATCGCGCTACTCCGCCGCCGTCAGCGCGCGGTCGCCGCGCGCAAGCGACGAGCATTCGGCCATGATGGCGGACGCCCGCGCGATCGGGTTGGTGAGATAGAAATCGGAGATCGGCGACCGGAACGGCGTCTTGTCAGTCGCGGTGTCCCCTCCGGCGAGTTTCTCGATGTCCGCTGCATTGCCCGGCGCGATCTGATCGACACGTGCAAGGTGCGGTACCGCCTTGAAAAGCGCGGCGCGAAGACCGCCGAGCGAGTCATACGGCAACTTCTTCCCGAGCACGTCGGAGAGAGCGCGCAGGATCGCCCAGTCCTCGCGCGCGTCACCCGGCGGGAACGCGGCGCGCGCCGCCATCTGCACCCGGCCTTCCGTGTTCACATAGAGCCCGGACTTTTCCGTATAGGCCGCGCCCGGCAGGATGACGTCGGCGCGATGTGCGCCGCGGTCGCCATGCGTGCCGATGTAGACCGTGAACGCGCCCGGCGCGATGTCGATCTCGTCCGCGCCGAGCAGGAACGCCACATCGAGCGCGCCGGGCTTCGCCATCTCGAGCGCCGACTTCCCGCCCTGCCCCGGCACGAAGCCGATGTCGAGCGCGCCGACGCGCGATGCCGCCGTGTGCAGCACCGAAAAGCCGTTCCAGCCGTCCTTGATCGCGCCGACCGAAACTGCGGCTTTTGCAGCCATCGCGAGGATCGCGGCGCCATCGGGACGCGCGAGCGCGCCCTGCCCGATCAGCCAGATTTGGCGTTCGAGCTTCGCCTTCTCGTGATTCATGAAAGTCGCGAGCGTTTCCGGCCCGGCGCCGAGATAGGCATAATCGTAGGTGAGGTCCGCCTTCTCGCCGATCACGCCGATCTTCAGGTTGGTGGCGCGCCAGCGCTTGCGGATGCGCGCGTTCAGCACCGGCGCCTCTTTGCGCGGATTGGCGCCGATGATCATGATGCCGTCGGCCTGGTCGATGCCGGCGATGGTCGCGTTGAACAGATAGCTCGGGCGACCCAACGACGGATCGAGCGCGGCGCCATCCTGGCGGCAATCGATATTCGTGACGCCGAGCCGGCCCATCAGCTCCTTCAGCGCGAACATCTCTTCGACCGCCGCGAGGTCGCCCGCGATGGCGCCGATGCGATCCGGCTTCGCAGCCTTCACCTTCGCGGCAATGGCCGCAAACGCCTCACTCCACGTGGCGGGGACGAGGCGCGTGCCTTGGCGGATGTAGGGCTGATCGAGACGCTGCGCGCGCAGGCCGTCGACCACGTGGCGCGTCTTGTCGGAGATCCATTCCTCGTTCACGTCCTCATTGACGCGCGGCAGGATGCGCATCACCTCGCGCCCGCGCGTGTCGACGCGGATCGCCGACCCGAGCGCGTCCATCACGTCGATCGACTCGGTCTTGTTCAACTCCCAGGGCCGCGCCGCGAAGGCGTACGGCTTGGATGTCAGCGCCCCGACCGGGCAGAGGTCCACGACATTGCCCTGCAGCTCGGAGGTCATCGCGCTTTCGAGATAGGTGGTGATCTCCATGTCCTCGCCGCGCCCGATCGCACCAAGCTCGGGCACGCCGGCGACCTCGGTCGCGA
>DATEKY010000257.1:0-2291 GCA_035277225.1 Xanthobacteraceae bacterium | reverse complement strand
CGGCCCCGATGAGTCCGAAGCCGGCGGCATCCTGACCATCGACCTCCAAGCGATCGTCGCGAACTGGCGCGCGCTGCAGGAACGCGCCGCGCCGGCGCAATGCGCCGCCGTGGTGAAGGCCGACGGCTATGGCTGCGGGATCGAGCAGGTTGCCGGCGCGCTGGCGAACGCCGGATGCACGACCTTTTTCGTCGCCAACCTGGCCGAAGCGCGGCGCGCGCGCACGGTCGCCCCGGACGCGGCGATCTATGTACTCAACGGCGTGCTGCCCGGCACCGCCGCGGCTTTCGCGCAGGCAAACCTGCGGCCGGTGATCGGCGACGGGCTCGCCTGGGACGAGTGGAACGCATTTCGCGCCGCGAGCGGCTGGCGCGGCGGCGCCGCGTTCCACGTCGACACCGGAATGAACCGGCTCGGGTTTTCCGCGGACGAAGTACGGCAGCTCGCGCCCCTGCGCGGCAACGATCACGGTATCGCGCTGGTGATGAGCCACTTCGCCTGCTCGGAAGAAGAGCATCCGCTGAACGCGATCCAGATGCAGCGCTTCCACGAGATCCGCGCGCTGTTTCCCGGCATCCCGGGATCGCTTTCGAACTCGTCGGGAATCTTCCTCGGCGGAGAGGCGCATCACGATCTGGTTCGTCCCGGCGTCGCGCTCTACGGCGCGAACCCGACGCCGGGCCGGCCGAACCCGATGCGCGCGGTCGTGACGCTGCAGGGCCGCATCGTGCAGACGCGCGAGGTCGCGGTCGGCGCAACCGTCGGCTACAGCGCGACCTGGACCGCCGGGCGGGCGACGCGGCTTGCCGTGGTGTCGGTCGGCTATGCGGACGGTTTTTTGCGCGCCGCGAGCGCAAGTGACAAGCGCCCCGGCGCCGAGGCGATCGTCGCGGGACAGCGCTGCCCCCTCGCCGGCCGCGTCTCGATGGATCTGATTGCGTTGGACGTGACCGACGTGGCGGCCGACCGGGTCCGGCGCGGCGACCTCGTCACCGTGTTAGGCGATGGTATCGGGGTCGACGACCTCGCGGACCGCGCCGGGACGATCGGCTACGAGGTGCTGACCAGCCTGGGGCAACGCTACCGGCGGATCTACCGGGACTGAGCCCCGCTCGTCGGACCCGGCGACGGCGGCAAAAAAAATCGCAAAACAACCCCATGCAAAGTACATTTTTCGGTCTGTTCTTGTATTGTTCTCATCAATCCGCTATGGTGAATCGGGTTTTCCGCCCATAGCGCGCGCTCATGGCCAAGACGGTCCTCTCCTTCATCTGCCAGAACTGCGGCGCCACCTACGGGCGCTGGCAGGGCAAGTGCGAGTCCTGCGGCGAATGGAACTCGATCGCCGAAGAGGGCGCGGCGGCCGACCGCGCGATCCCGGGCCGCTCGGCGCGCAAGGGCCGCGTGTTCGCGCTCGAACCGTTGACCGGCGAGACCCACGACGCGCCGCGCCTGCCCTCCGGCCTGCCCGAGCTCGATCGCGTCACCGGCGGCGGCTTCGTGCGCGGCTCGGTGCTGCTGATGGCGGGCGATCCCGGCATCGGCAAATCGACCTTGCTGATCCAGGCCGCCGCAGCGCTGGCGCAGACCGGCCACCGCGCGGTCTACATCTCGGGCGAAGAGGCGGTGGCGCAGGTGCGGCTGCGCGCCGAACGGCTGGGACTGGCAAAGGCGCCGGTCGAACTCGCGGCGGAAACCTCGGTCGAGGACATCATCGCCACGTTGAGCCAGGGCAAGACCCCGCGCCTGATCATCATCGACTCGATCCAGACGATGTGGACCGACGCGGTCGAGTCTGCGCCCGGCACCGTCACGCAGGTGCGCGGCTCGGCGCAGGCGCTCATTCGCTTCGCCAAGCGCTCCGGCGCGGCGGTCATCCTCGTCGGCCACGTCACCAAGGACGGGCAGATCGCGGGACCGCGCGTGGTCGAGCACATGGTCGATGCGGTGCTGTCGTTCGAGGGCGAAGGCTCGCACCAGTTCCGCATCCTGCGCGCGGTGAAGAACCGCTTCGGCCCGACCGACGAGATCGGCGTGTTCGAGATGACCGGCGCGGGGTTGCGCGAAGTCCCGAACCCGTCCGAGCTGTTTCTCTCCGAGCGCGACCTCGGGAGCCCGGGCACCGTCGTCTTCGCCGGGATCGAGGGCACGCGGCCGCTGCTGGTCGAGATCCAGGCGCTGGTCGCACCCACCTCACTCGGCACACCGCGCCGCTCGGTGGTCGGCTGGGATTCGAGCCGGCTCTCGATGGTGCTTGCGGTGCTGGAGGCGCATTGCGGCGTGAAGCTCGG
>DATEKY010000256.1:0-2628 GCA_035277225.1 Xanthobacteraceae bacterium | reverse complement strand
TCCACTTCGGGCCGCGTCACGAGGTTGGTGTAGGATGTGTAGGGCACCTTGTTGGTGCGCGCCCATTCGGACACCGTTGTGTAGTCGAGCATCAGGAGCGCGGTGACATAGCGCCGCGCCTCGCCGACCGCGATCGCCTCTGCGAGGTATGGGCTTCCTTTCAACGCTTTCTCGATCTGTTGCGGGCTTATTGTCTTGCCGCCCGCCGTGACCATGATCTCCTTCTTGCGATCGATGAGCTTGATCGCGCCCTCGGAGGTCAGTTCGGCGATGTCGCCGGTGCAGAGCCAGCCGTCTTGGGCGAACACTTCGGCACCTCGATCGGGCTGCTGCCAGTAGCCTTGGCACACGGCGGGCGAGCGCAGCATCATCTCGTTATCGTTCGCGAGCTTGAACTCGAAGCCGTCGAGGTCGGTGGGCCGGCCGATATTGCCGGGACGCGGGAACGGTTCGAATTGCGCGATGCTGATCGCGAGGCATTCGGTGAGCCCGTACATCTCGCGCAGATCAACGCCCCAGATGTGCCACACCTGCATGACCTGCGGCGGCATCGGCGCCGAGCCCGTGAAGGCGATCTTCATCCGCCCGAGCCCGACCTTCTCGAGCATCTGGCTGAACACAAGCCGGTAGGCGAGCCAGTAGCCAAGTCGCAGATGCGGCGGGATGCCCTGTCCGGCATAGCGGCGCTCGACGTACCGCTTGCCGATGCGGGCAGCGAGCTCATAGGCGCGACGCTTGAGCGCCGAACTGGTCTCGACGCCAACGATAAGCTGCGCCGCGAACTTCTCCCAGTAGCGCGGCGGAAGGAGCGCGAAGTTCGGCGCGACCTCCCGCACGGTCTCGGCGAAGGATTCAACCTCGTCGCCGAAGAATGGCGTGATCTCAGAGATCAGCGGAACGTTGGAGATGATCGACCGCCCGACGCCGTGGGCGAGCGGCATGTTGGCAACCACGCGATGCGACTTGGTGCGCGTTTCCGGACTGCAGTGGATGTAGCTCTCGGCAGCCGCGAGAAGCGTGCGGTGCGCGACCATCACGCCTTTCGCCTTGTCGGTGGTGCCCGAGGTGTAGAGGATGGTCGCGAGGTCGTCCGGTCGGACCGCCGCGACGGATCGCGAGAATTCGTCGGGCGCGCGCTCGCTGCGCGCCGCGCCGAGCGCGCGCAACTGCTCGAACGACAGATAGAGCGCGTGCTCGAAGCGAAACAACGCGCGCGTATCGATCACGACGAACTTGCGCACCAACGGCAGGGCAGACAGTGCCTCCAGGAGCTTGTCCATGTGCTCCTGCGTCTCCACGATCACGACGTTCGCGCCCGAGTCGGCGAGGATGTGCTTCACCTCGGCCGGCGCGCTCGTCGCGTAAATGCCGACCGTAATGGCGCCCGCCGCCATGATTGCCTGATCGGCGATCAGCCATTCCGAGCAGGTGTCGCCCATGATGGCGACGCGTTCCTTCGGCGCGACGCCGAGCTCCCTGAGGCCGAGCGCGACCTCCTCGACGAGATCGCGGTATTTCGACCAGCTATAGGGCTGATAAATCCCGAGATGCTTCTCGTAGAAGGCGATATCGTCCGGGCGTGTCTGGGCCCGCTCGACCAGCAAGCTCGGGACGCTGCGCTCGATGCGTGAGCACAACTCCGACGGATTGGCCGGCGCCGTGTCCCGCTGCTTCGAGGAAGGGGGCATCGGCGTCGCCCTGGACTATTCGGCGGCGGAGGGAAAGCGCGCGGCGCGCTTCTCGCGGAACGCGGCGCGCGCCTCGTGGACATCCGGATGGAAGAAGTCCGCCATCTCGAGCGCGGCCGAATGCTCGAGGATCGGCATCGCCATGCGCAGCCAGCCGTTGACCGCGCGCTTCGTACCGCGGATACCGATCTGCGACATCTGGCTCAGCTTGCCGGCGATCTCCATTGCGACCGGCAGGACCTGCTCCTTCGGCACCGCCTTGGTGACGACGCCGATGCGCTCGGCTTCCTTGCCGAGCAGCGGCTCAAGGTTGAACAGGTAGTACTTCGCCTTCGAGATGCCGCAGAGAAGTGGCCAGATCAGCGCGCCGTGGTCGCCCGCGGTCACGCCGACGGTCGTGTGACCGTCGATGATCTTTGCGTCCTCGGCCGCGATGCTGATGTCGGCCATGATGCCGACCTGCACGCCGCCGCCGACCGCGACGCCATTGATCGCCGAGATGATCGGCTTGGAACATTCCGTCATGTTGCGCGCAATCTCGACCGCCTCGCGCATGATCTCACGCACCTTGTCGGGATCGGGGTCGGGATTGTTGAGGTCATTGCCAGCCGAGAAGGCGCGCTCCGCACCGGTGATGACCGCAACCTTGACTTTCGGGTCCTGGTCGACGTCGACCCAGATGCGACTGAGTTCATAGTGCATCCGATAGGTCATCGCATTGAGCTGACGCGGACGGTTCATCGTGATCAGCAGGATGCCGCCATCCTTCCGCTCGATCTTGAGGTCGGTGTACTTGCCGTAGACGGGATCAGACATCACAGACTCCACATTCCTTCCCTAGCAGGCGCAGCTGCTGCGACCGAACAACCGAGAGGCGGCCTTACGCATGGCGCCCGACCTTGCCTTGAAATTCGAACACCTCAAGCGTGACGCCGAAGAA
>DATEKY010000255.1:0-2067 GCA_035277225.1 Xanthobacteraceae bacterium | reverse complement strand
GGCCCGCCGTATTTGGCGAGGCACTCGCGCCAGATCGCGCAAACGCGATCGATGTCGGCCTGCACGCCGGCCCACACCTTGAACGCCGGATAATGCGCGCGCAGGTTCATCGGCAGCGCGGAACGCAAATTCGAAAAGCCCGAATGCATTTCGCCGGAGATCGAGCGGCACTGCGCGCGCGCCGCGCGGTCGTCCGGGAGCAGGCCGGCTTCCGGCTTGAGCTCGTTCAAATACTCGGCGATCGCGAGCGTGTCCCACACCTTGATGCCGCCATGGGTCAGGCACGGCACCAGGAACGAGGGCGACAGCAGCAGCAATTCGGCGCGCCCGGTCGGATCGTCCGCCGACACCATGTCGACCGCGACATCGAGCCCGGCCATCTGGCACAGCAGCCAGCCGCGCAGCGACCAGGAGCCGTAGTTGCGGCTGTTGATGGAAAGGCGGGCCTCGGCCATGGACGTCCTCGCTTGCCGGCATCGATCGACGGCACGGGCAGGGCGCCCGCGCTCGACAAATACAACCGCAGCGCAACCCGCTGCGTCACCCGGCAAGGGCGGTTATCCACGCATACCCGGCCCCGCGATTATTATCTCGCAGTGCAACAAGAAATGCACTAACTTTTCATCGCCGGGTAGCTGCTGTGTCAGGGGTTGGGGTGCCGCGCCCGCGGCGCCGCAGGCTTATGCTCTACCAGGCGTATCAGGCGCATTCCGACGTCATGGTTCCGGTCCGGGCTTGGGCCAGTGCGGCGATTCAGACCTTCGCGCCGATGAACGGCTTCTCCGGCCCGGTGATGAAGAATCTCACCGCCGCCTATGAGCTGATCGCGCGTGCCGGGCTGACCCATGTGCGCCCGCCCTACGGCATCGCGAGCGTCACGGTCGGCAACGAGGAGGTCGCGGTCACCGAGGAGGCGGTGCACGCGACGCCGTTCGGCACGCTGCTGCGCTTCAAGAAGGACTTGAGCACCGAACAGCCGCGCGTGCTGCTGGTCGCGCCGCTCTCCGGACACTTCGCGACGCTGTTGCGCAACACCGTGAAGACGATGCTGCCGGAGCACGACGTCTACGTCACCGACTGGCACAACGGGCGCGACGCGCCGCTCTCGGCCGGCCGCTTCGGCTTCGACGACTACGTCGGGCACCTGATCAGGTTCCTCGAGACGATCGGGCCTCCTGCGCACGTCGTGGCGGTGTGCCAGCCCTGCGTCGCCACGCTGGTGGCCGCCGCCGTGATGGCGCAGACCAGCAATCCGGCGCAGCCGCATTCGATGACCCTGATGGCCGGCCCGATCGACTGTCGTGTCAATCCTACCAGGGTGAACGAGCTTGCGACCTCCAAGCCGATCTCGTGGTTCGAGCAGAACCTGATCGCGGCCGTGCCGCTGCGCTATCCCGGCGCCTTCCGCCGGGTCTATCCGGGCTTCGTGCAGCTTGCCGCCTTCATGAGCATGAATATCGAGCGCCACGTGAAGGCGCATCGCGAACTCTACGACAATCTGGTCGCCGGCGATCTCACCAAGGCCGCGGCGACCAAGGCGTTCTACGACGAGTATTTCGCGGTGCTCGATCTCACGGCGGAATTCTATCTGGAGACCGTGAAGATCGTGTTCCAGGACTACGCGCTCGCCAAGGGCGAGCTGATGTACCGCGGCGAACTGGTCGAGCCGCGCGCCATCCGCCGCACATCGTTGATCACCGTCGAGGGCGAGAAGGACGACATCTGCGCGGTCGGGCAGACGCTCGCAGCGCAGGACCTTTGTTCTGGTATCAAGCCGTTCCGCAAGCGCCACCACATGCAGCCCGGCGCCGGGCACTACGGCGTGTTCTCCGGCAGGAAGTGGGAAGCGCAGATCTATCCGCTGCTGAAGAACACGATCCTGTCGAGCGAGTAGGGCGCTTCACCGTCCGCATGCCGCTGGAATGATTTGCCTCTCCCGCCCGATCTGCGCTTTCCTCTCCGGGGAGGCGGCGGATGAACCCAGTCCCGCGCATCGTTCCGGCGCTGCTCAGCTTCGCGGCGGGCTATGTCGATGCCTGCACGTTCCTCGCCCTGTTCGGCCTCTAC
>DATEKY010000254.1:0-3783 GCA_035277225.1 Xanthobacteraceae bacterium | reverse complement strand
GAGTACCTCGGCCAAGGCCACATCGACCTCCCGCCGGTCCGCCAGGTGATCGAGTGTGCTGGTCTCGTCGAAGCGGCGCATCTCGACCGCCCATTCGACCGGCTCGCCGCCTCCGCCGAGCGCAAGGCCGCCGGCCTCGCGGGTGACCGGCACGACGCCGAGATAAAGCTGCGGCGCGAACGGCCGGTTGACCTCGAGTTCGGCCTCGCAGGCCGCCTTGCGTTTCGCGACGGTCGAATAATCGAGAAAGGGAAACTTGACCGCGCGCTTGACCTTGTAGGCGCGCTCGCCTGCCAGGAACACCGAGGCCGCATGGGTGTCGATCCGCGTAACCTTCGCGCCGCCATGGGTCGTGGGATCGCCGAGAAGCGCGAAGACTTCCTCTTGTGGCTCCTTGTCCTCGCTCATCACTTCACGCGCCTGCCTTGCGCTGCTCGATAGTTGCAAATGAATTCAATCATCTATCTGAAGGATTACTCCGATCTCACTTTTCCCTAGTGTGAAAAACCGGACTGGGGCGAGGCGATGGACCGTACACGACGGGCGGCCGTGAAGGCGAAGCGCAAGACCGCGCACGACGTGCTGATGCGTACCCTGGCAGGGTGCGACAAGCCCGCGGAGGCGCTCGAAATCTACTATTGGAGCAGGGAGCCGGGCTTTCTCGAGATTATCCGCGCCATTGCGATGATGCCGGAGGCGACGCGATCTGTGATCGAGGCTTTCTCCGCGCTGGCGCATGATCAGGCAACAGTCACTGCGCACCTTGATTCCCGCGGCGTGCTGACGCTCGCGTCCGAGCGGGCCGCCAAGACTGTTGCGCTGGCGCAATACGCCGCCGCAAACGACACGGACGACGTGCCTCATCTGCTTAACTAACGTTGTGTTGCCGCAGGGCCTAAACGTCAGCAGTGTCGATTAACCGCATTGCCAGTGTCGATTGACCGCATGGCGCCCACGAATTGTCCTGCGGCATATCCGCCATGCGCGCAGCAGTGGGCGCGGGGGCACGACTCTTGTTAGCCTGAGTTTGCGTGATCCGTGTGGGGCGCAGATTCGCGGCCCCGCGGGTGTGCGCGTGCGTGCGCTGGGAAGGAGTTGGACAATGTCGGTGAAAAGGCCTGATCCGGTCGATGTCGAAGTCGGGCACCGGATCAGAATTGAGCGCTTGTCGCGCGGGCTGTCGCAGACCGCACTGGCGAACCAACTCGGGGTGACGTTCCAGCAGGTACAGAAGTACGAGAAGGGCGTGAACCGGGTCGGCGCTGGGCGGCTGACCAAGATCGCCGAGGTCCTCGGCGTGCCGGTCGGCTCGTTCTTCAGCGGCAAGGAAATGCTGGCGGACGGACAGAAGG
Source organism: Xanthobacteraceae bacterium (assembly GCA_035277225.1). Taxonomy (GTDB): domain Bacteria; phylum Pseudomonadota; class Alphaproteobacteria; order Rhizobiales; family Xanthobacteraceae; genus PALSA-894. The sequence goes on along the minus strand of DATEKY010000254.1, from coordinate 2,431 downwards.
ACGGTGCGGGCGAGGCCTCGCCGCTGAAGCTTCTCACGGTGTCGGGGGCGTTCCGCCTGCTGCGCGCCTATGCGGAGATCGAGGACACCAACCTGCGCCGCTCGATTGTCGATCTGGTCGAGCAGATCACCACCCAGCGGCGCTAGAGCATGATCCCGAAAAGTGGGCACCGGTTTTCGGACCGGATCATGCTTCGGTAAACGGCGCCTGCGGCGCGGTTGAGCCGTTCTGCCGGATACCGCGGCGCGCGAAAATACTCTAATGAAAGAACGCGGCTCGCCTCTTGCGGGCGCGCGGCCGTTTGCCCGGAGAGCCCCTTGACGACCCGCCTCGATGCCATCGACTGGAAGATCCTCAAGGAACTCCAGGCCGACGGCCGCATGACGAACGTGGAGCTGGCGCGCCGGGTCGGCATCTCGGCGCCGCCGTGCCTGCGGCGCGTGCGCGCGCTCGAGGAGGCAGGCTACATCAAGGGTTACCGCGGCCTGCTCGACGAGAAGCTGCTCGGCTTCGAGGTCACCGTATTCGCGATGGTACACCTGTCGAGCCAGGCCGAGGCCGACCTGGCGGCGTTCGAGGCGTTCGTGCGCGCGCAGCCGATCGTGCGCGAATGCTGGATGCTGTCGGGCGAGATCGACTTCGTCCTGAAATGCGTCGCGCCGAACCTGACCGCGTTTCAAGCCTTCGTCGGCGAGCTCACCGCCGCGCCCGCCGTGCGCAACGTCAAGACCTCGCTGGTCCTACGTAATTCCAAGGACGAGGCGATGGTGCCGCTGGAGTTGAGGCGGGAAGAGTAGGGCGCTGAACGCTGCGTTGTGGTGGGCACGGCGCCGTGAACGCGCGCCTTTGCCCACGCACGGATTCACGAGTGTCCTACCGCCACTCGACCTTCTTCACCTCGTAGGCCTTGGCGCCGCTCGGCGTGACCACTTCGACCGAGGCGCCCTTGGACTTGCCGATCAGGGCGCGCGCGAGCGGCGAGGTGATCGAGATGCGGCCGGCCTTGGCGTCCGCCTCCGGCTCGCCGACGATCTGCCACACCTGTTTCTTCTCGGTATCCTCGTCGACCAGCGTGACGGTCGCGCCGAACTTGACGGTTTCGCCCGACAGCTTGGAGACGTCGATCACGTCGGCGCGCGCGAGCTTGTCCTCGAGCTCGGCGATGCGGCCCTCGTTGTGCGACTGGGTCTCCTTGGCGGCATGATATTCGGCATTCTCCGAGAGATCGCCGTGCGAGCGCGCCTCGGTGATCTGCTCAATGATGCGCGGCCGCTCCACCTGCTGGCGGTGCTTCAACTCGTTCTCCAGCACCGTGTAACCGGCGGCGGTCATCGGGATCTTGTCCATCGCTCCTTGTATCCTCCGACCTCTGACAAAAAATCTCCGATCGCGGGCCGTTTCATCGGCCACGCGACCGCAGACTTTTTCAAAACTGTCCGTCTCTTCCGGGGCGTCAGGCCCAACTAGGCCTTGGCGCCGAAGTAGCTTTGCAACGCTCGCACTTCGAGATCCCCCTCCAGGCGGGCGCGGATCCCCTGCGCGGCAGCGACGGCCCCTGAAAGAGTGGTGTAGTACGGGACTTTGTGCAAGAGGGCAGCCTGGCGCAGCGAGCGGCTGTCCATCAGGGCCGTGACCCCCTCGGTGGTATTGAAAACGAGCTGAACCCCCCCGTTTTTGATCCTGTCCACGATATGGGGCCGGCCTTCCAGCACTTTGTTGACCTTTTCGGCCATGACGCCGTTCTGGCTCAGGTATCGCTGGGTTCCACCCGTGGCGAGGACCTTGAAGCCGAGCTTTTGCAGGAGCTTCACGGCGTCCAGGATGCGCGGCTTGTCGCCGTCGCGCACCGATACGAACACGGTTCCGGCCCGCGGCACGTTGGAACCACCGCCAAGCTGGCTCTTGGCAAACGCGATGTCGAACCCGCGGTCGAGCCCCATCACCTCGCCGGTCGACTTCATCTCCGGGCCGAGCACGGTGTCGACGCCGGGGAAGCGGGCGAACGGGAACACGGCCTCCTTGACGCCGACATGGTCGAAACGCGGCGGCGCCAGCTTGAAGCCGGCGAGCGGCTCGCCGGCCATGACGCGCGCCGCGACCTTGGCCACCGGCAATCCGATCACCTTGGCGACGAACGGCACCGTGCGCGAGGCGCGCGGGTTCACCTCGAGCACATAGATGTCGCCATCCTTGATGGCGTACTGCACGTTCATCAGGCCGCCGACTTTCAGCGCCAGCGCGAGCGCGCGGGTCTGGCGTTCGAGCTCGGCGATCGTCTCGACGCTGAGCGTATGCGGCGGCAGCGAGCAGGCCGAGTCGCCGGAATGGATGCCGGCCTCCTCGATATGCTCCATGATGCCGGCGATGAAGGTGTCCTTCCCGTCGGCGAGGCAGTCGACGTCGACCTCGATCGCGTCGGTGAGATAGCGGT
>DATEKY010000253.1:0-2051 GCA_035277225.1 Xanthobacteraceae bacterium | reverse complement strand
ATGCGGCAGGTGCCCATCGGGTGGAACGTGGTGGTGCCGCGCTCCTTCGCGGCAGCGAGCAGCTCGTCGTCGGTCTGCGCCTGCGGCCCGGGAAAATCCTCGTAGTCGTAATACGGCGCGAGCGGCTTCGATTTCAGGATGTTGCGCGCGAGCCGCATCGCGGCGACCAGCACATGGCGGTCGATCTCCTCGGTGAGATAGTTCGGCTGGATCGCCGGCTGCTCGAACGGATCGGCCGAGCGGATGCGGACATAACCCCTGCTTTCGGGCCGCTGCTGCCACGGCGCCGATGTCATGCCGGGCTCCGGCTCGAGCTGGCCCTGCATGCCCTCGTGGTAGCTCGCGGGCGTGAAGGTGAGCTGGATGTCCGAGGTTTCGAGATGCGGCGCGGATTTCCAGAAGCAGTAAACCTGCGTCGGTGAGAGCGCCAAAATGCTCTGTCCGCCGAAACACCATTTGGCGATCTCGGACATGAGATTGAGCCCACGCGAGCGCTCGTTGATCGTCGCGGCATTCTTGACCCGCACCGTGACGCGCGGCGCATAGTGATCGCGCAGGTTCTCGCCGACGCCCGGCAGTGCGTGGCGCACCTCGATGCCGAGCGACTGCAGGTGCGCGGGCTCGCCGATGCCCGACATCTGCAGCAGCTGCGGCGAATTGAACGTGCCGCCGGACAGGATCACTTCGCGGCGTGCGCGCACCTCGACGGCTGAGCCGTTGCGTCCGCCCTTGCGGTAGCGCACGCCGACCGCGCGCTTGCCTTCGAACACCAGGGAGGTCGCGTGCGCGCGCGTGCGGACATCGAGCGTTTTCCGTCCGCTGGCGGGATGCAGGAACGCGCGCGCGGTGCTCATGCGCCGGCCGTTATGGATCGTGCGCTGCGCGTAGTTGATGCCGAGCTGGCTGGTGCCGTTGTAGTCCGGATTGCGCGGAATGCCGAGGCTCACGGCGCCGGCGATGAACGCCTCGCAGAGCGGATGGTGCTGGTCGATGTCCGTGACCGTCATGGCGCCTTCGCGCCCGCGGAAAGTCTCGTCGCCCTCACCGATCCGCCGCTCGACCCGCTTGAAGTAGGGCAGCACGTCGGCATAGCCCCAGCCGCGGTTGCCGCGCTGCGCCCAGCCGTCATAGTCGAGCCGCTGACCGCGATTGTAGATGTGTCCGTTGATCGAGGACGAGCCGCCGAGCGTCTTGCCGCGCGGCGCCAGAATGCGCCGACCGCCGGTCCATTCGCTCGGCTCCTGGGTGTAGAGCCAGTTCAGCCCCGGCTGGTGGAACAGCTTGATGAAGCCCGCGGGTATGTGGATGTAGGGATGCCAGTCGCGCGGGCCCGCTTCGAGCACGCAGACGCTCGCATCCTCGCTCAGGCGGTTCGCCAGGATGCAGCCGGCAGTGCCGGCGCCGACGATGATGTAGTCGAACGTGTCCATGCCGTTTCTTTATTCTTGGCGCATGTTCTTGTCGGCGAACCGGCGCCCACTTCGCCGGAACATGCGCTACTCGGCGGCCGCCACCGCGGACGGGAGCGTATAGTCCTTGAACTGATCGCGCAGCGCCGTCTTCAGGATCTTGCCGGTCGCGGTGTGCGGGATCTCGTTCACGAACACCACATCGTCCGGCATCCACCACTTCGCGATCTTGCCGTCCATGTAGCCGAGGATTTCCTCGCGCGTCGGGCTCTCGCCCTTCTTCGGGATGATGATCAGCAGCGGGCGCTCATCCCATTTCGGATGACGCACGCCGATCACCGCCGCCTCCATCACCTTCGGATGACCGACCGCCAGATTTTCCAGATCGATCGAGGAAATCCACTCGCCGCCGGACTTGATCACGTCCTTCGAGCGGTCGGTGATCTGCAGGTTGCCGAACGGATCGATAGTCGCGACGTCGCCGGTATCGAAGAAGCCGTTCTCATCGAGAACGTTGCCGCCCTCGCCCTTGAAATAGCCCTTGGTGACCGCGACGCCCTTCACCTTGAGGCGGCCGAACTTCTTGCCGTCCCACGGGAGCTCGTTCTCCGAGTCGTCCACGATCTTCATCTCGACCGAGAA
>DATEKY010000252.1:0-2648 GCA_035277225.1 Xanthobacteraceae bacterium | reverse complement strand
GGCGGTTCCGGCAGATGCTGCGCACCGCCGCGCGAAGCCGCGCGGCGCCCCTCCTGAATAGTGCGATCAGAGCCGCAAGAGGTTCAATGTTTATTACGCGGCCTGCGCGAAATGTGCCACAAGTCCCGCAAAAAGACCCCGTCCGTCGGTGCAGCCGACCGCGGTTTCCACATGGTTTTCGGGATGCGGCATCAGGCCGAGCACGTTCAACTTTTCATTAAGCACGCCCGCAATGGCATTGGTCGCGCCGTTCACGTTCGCCTTGGCGTCGCGCTTGCCGTCCGCGTCGGTGTAGCGGAACAGGATGCGCCCCTCCGCCTCGAGCCGCCCGATGGTGCCCTCGCCGGCGACGTAATTGCCCTCGCCGTGCGCGACCGGCACGCGGATCACCTGGCCGGCATTGTAGCCGCGCGTGAACGGCGTGTCGGAGCGCTCGACCTTGAGGTGGACGTCGCGGCAGACGAACTTCACGCTCGCATTGCGCAACAGGATGCCGGGCAGCAGCTCCGCCTCGCACAGGATCTGGAAGCCGTTGCACACGCCCATCACCAGGCCGCCCTTGCGCGCATGCTCGCGCACCGGCCCCATGATTGGCGCGCGCGCCGCAATCGCGCCGCAGCGCAGGTAGTCGCCGTAGGAGAAGCCGCCCGGCAACACCACGAGGTCGGTCCCGGCCGGCAGTTCGCTCTCGGCATGCCACACCATCGCGGGCTCGCGCCCCGACACGAGCTTCAAGGCGCGGGCCATGTCGCGCTCGCGATTCGATCCAGGGAAGACGACGACGGCGGCTTTCATCAGCTTTCTCGTATGCGCGTGATCTTATCCGAAAACCGGTGCCCACTTTTCGGGATCATGCGCTAAAGTCCCGTGTTGGCGGCAGCCCAGCGCAGGATCGGCCTGCTGCCGAGGAATTCGATCGCCGAGCGCTCGATATCGGACGAAATCGGCTGATCCGCAACCACCGTCGCGACGACCGCGTCGCATTTGTTCGAGACCGCGACCGTCAGCGCGTGCCGCTCGCGCCGGTCGCGTCCCTCGACCACGAAGGCTCTGGCGCGCCCCTTCATCCAGCCGACGGTGACCGGCGCGCCAAGCGCGCGCGCCCGCGACTGCCAGCCGAGCAGGTCGAGGTCGCCGACGCGGTCGATCTCCTCGTCCTCCGCGATTCCGGTGGTGCAATTGCAGAAGCCGACTTTCGCGCGCAGATACAACGTGACATCGATGCCGCAGCGGGCCGCGTCGCATCGATAGGCGTTGCCGAGGCCCCATTGATCGACCAGGAACGGCCACTCCGCCTCGGTCCAGGCGCCCTCGCGCCGGGCATCGTCCGCAGCCGCGAGCGGCGAGCCGATCAGAAGCAACAGCGCGACTGCGGCAAGACGCATGGCGGGTTCCGTTCGGCCGGAAGCCTGAGGTTTCGGAGCCGAAAGCCTCAGGTTTTGCCGCGCAGCATAGCACAATCCTGGATGGAGCAAGCCGTTCGTCGGCGCTGCCGACCCGGCCGCAGCGCCGCTCAGGCAATCGTCTCGACGCGATAGTTCTCGATCACCGTGTTGGCGAGCAGCTTCTCGGCCGCCTCCTTCAAGGTCGCCTCCGCCTTCGCGGCGTCGCCATTCTCGATCTCGATGTCGAATACCTTGCCTTGGCGCACGCTCGCGACGCCGGCGACGCCGAGCGACTTGAGCGCACCCTCGATCGCCTTGCCTTGCGGATCGAGCACTCCGGATTTCAACGTGACGGTGACGCGCGCTTTCATTGCGGCGAGCCTAGCCTTTCACCAGCACCGGACCGGTGCCTTGCGGGCGCTCGCCCTCGGCCATGATGCCAAGACGCTTCGCGACTTCGGTGTAAGCCTCGAGCAACCCGCCGAGGTCGCGGCGGAAACGGTCCTTGTCGAGCTTGTCGTTGGTCTTGATGTCCCACAGCCGGCACGAGTCGGGCGAGATCTCGTCCGCCACGACGATGCGCATCATGTCGTTTTCCCACAGCCGTCCGGTCTCCATCTTGAAGTCGACGAGACGGATGCCGACGCCGAGGAACAGCCCGGAGAGGAAATCATTGACGCGGATCGCCAGCGCCATGATGTCGTCGATCTCCTGCGGCGTCGCCCAGCCGAACGCGGTGATGTGCTCTTCCGACACCATCGGGTCGTTGAGCTGGTCGTTCTTGTAATAGAACTCGATGATCGAACGCGGCAGCTGCGTGCCCTCGTCGATGCCGAGGCGCGTCGCGAGCGAGCCGGCCGCGACGTTGCGCACCACGACCTCGAGCGGAATGATCTCGACCTCGCGGATCAACTGCTCGCGCATGTTGAGCCGCTTGATGAAGTGCGTCGGAACGCCGATCTCGTTCAGGTGCTGGAACACGTATTCCGAGATGCGGTTGTTGAGCACCCCCTTGCCGTCGATGACTTCGTGCTTCTTCGCATTGAAGGCGGTCGCGTCGTCCTTGAAATGCTGGATCAGGGTTCCCGGCTCCGGTCCTTCGTACAGGACCTTGGCCTTGCCTTCGTAGATGCGGCGACGGCGGCTCATCGGGGTGTACCGTGGCTTGAGGAAATCCATGTGATGCCGTGACTCCGGTTAACGCGGTGAAGCCGGCGGCGGCGCGACCGGGCGGCGCGACTCGAAACGCTTAAAGACCTGCCC
>DATEKY010000251.1:0-7145 GCA_035277225.1 Xanthobacteraceae bacterium | reverse complement strand
GCGATCAGCTTGATTGCGGCGGCGCGGTTCTTCGGATCCTGCAGGAACGCGAGGCCGCCGTAGAGGGCGTTCAGGGTTTTCTGCAGCACCTGCGGCTTCTCCTTGATGAACTTGTCGGTCGCCATCCAGGCGCCGGTCATGTTCGGCGGCACCGAGGCACCATAGTCGATCAGGCTGCGCGCGGTCTTCTCGATGAACAGCTTGTAGGACAGCGGCGAGTACATCACCGAGGCGTCGATGTTGCCGGAGAGCAGGTTCGGCACCAGCCCGCCGCCGCCGAGCGGCACGCGGGTGAAGGTGATCTTGCGGTCGGCCTGCGTCCAAAGCGCAAGGATGTCGGTGCCCGAGCCGGCCGACGTGATGCCGACCTTCTTGCCGGCGAGCTCCTTCACGTCCTTGATCGGCGAGTCGGGCTTCACCACCAGGTGCCAGCCGTAATAGCCGAGCGCGGCGCCCGCGACGTTCTTCGCCATCACGCCCTTCTTGATGCCGGCCGCGACCGACGAGGCCGAATTGAGGATCACGTCGGCGGCCCCCGCCGCCATCGCCTCGTAGCCTTCGGCTCCGCCGCGATAGATCGTCAGCTCCGCCTTGATGCCTTCCTTCTCGAACAGCTTCTGCCGCAGGGCGGTCTCGGCGATGATGGTCGGATAGTAGGTCTTGGTCGGCAGCCCGATGCGCACGACCGGCGTCTGCGCGCGTGCGATCGACGGCATCCCCAGCGCGGCAACGCCCGCGGCTCCATAGCCGAGCACACGGCGGCGCGAATGTCTGATCATGATCTCCCTCCGCTGAACGGTTTCCTGGCGCTGTTTTTCAGCGTGGCGGGTCGAGCCGCCGCGACTGTCGACACTGTCATTGGAGCATACTGCCGCAGGCGCGCGAAAGGACTTTTCGCTGCTTCACGCTGCCGCGCCGCAAATTCAGGCAGTCCTGTCAGGGCACCTTGGGATCGACGTCGAGCCGCACGATCCAGCCTTCCATCCCGGGTTTGGCGGCCGGGTAATACTTCAGCACCAGCGGGTCGTGCCCCGGCACGATGTGGTTGGGCGAGGGCGCCATCCGCTTCATCGTGTCGTAGCCGTCGAGCACCTCGCCCACATTGTAGGTGATCGGGAACACGCGGCTCTCGTTGAGGTGGGAGTAAAGGTGGGCAGTATCGGAGGCGAGGATCACGTCGCCGCGCTTGGTCTTCACCCGCACGCATTGCAGCCCCTTCGAGTGGCCGCCGATCCGGTGCACCGTGATGCCGGGCGCGATCTGGTCGACGCCGTCGTGGAATGTGACGCGGCCGGCGAACACCTTGCGCACCATCGCGATCACGTCCTCTTCCTCGAACGGGATGCGCAGGTGCTTGTGGCACATGCAGCGCCCGGTGGCGTAGGCCATCTCGACGTCCTGCAGGTGGAAGCGCGCGTTCGGGAAGGTGTCGTAGTTGCCGCAGTGATCGTAATGCAGGTGGGAGATGATGACGTGGCCGACCTTGTCGGGCGCGACGCCGACGGCCTTCAGGCCTTCGGCGATCGGCTTCTCGATCGTGCGCCCGCGCTTTTGCGCCATCGCGTGATCAAAGCCGGTGTCGACCACGACAGTGCCCAACGGCCCGACGATCGCCCAGACGAAATAGTCGATCGGCTCGTCGGTGTCGTGCGGATCGCCGCCGAGGTAGTTCTCGGCCTTCTTGCGCGAATGGCGGCCGTATTTGATGGCGTAGATCTCGTGGATGTCGTTCGACATGTTTCCTCCCGCGCGTTTCTTTCTTATCCCTCCCCCGCTTGCGGGGGAGGGGGGACGGCGAAGCCGGCCGGGTGGGGGACTCTCAACTACGGTTGACCCCACCCCGGCTCGCTTCGCGAGCCGACCCTCCCCTTTCAGGGGAGGGATAAGCTCACTTCTTCTTCCCCCGTACCTCGACGCCGGCCCACTTCTCGATGATCTTGGTGATCTCGGTGAAGTCCGAGCCCGGGCCGTTCACGGCGTTCGCCATCAGCCACATCTGGTGCACCGCGCCGGCGAGCGGCATCGGCACGCCCATCGCCTCGCCTTCCTCGACGCAGAGCCGCACGTCCTTGTACATCAGCCCGGTGAAGAAGCCGTAGTCGAACGTGCCCGGCATCACCGACTTGGGAAACTTGTCGCGGATCGCCGTGTTCGCGCCGGAGCTGACGTTGATCACGTCGACCATGATCTGCGGGTCGAGTCCGGCTTTCGCGCCCATCACCATCATCTCGGAGGCGAGCGCCATGTTGGCGGCGGAGAGCAGGTTGTTGCACAGCTTCATGGTCTGGCCCATGCCGGGCTTCTCGCCGATGTAGAACGGCTTGCCCACCACCGACAGCACGTCCTTCAGCTCGTCGAAGCCGGCGCGCGGGCCCGCATACATCACCGCCACCGTGCCCTTCTCGGCACCGCCGACGCCGCCGCTCACCGGCAGGTCGATGCCGGTGATGCCTTTCGCCGCCAGCGCCTCGGCGACCTTGATCGCCATGCGCGCGCCGGTCGTCGACATGTCGAGGAAGCGCTTGACCTTCTTTCCTTCGATCACGCCGTCCTTGCCGGTCGCGACATTGAGCACGATGTCGGGCGTGGGCAGGCTCGCCATCACGGTCTCGACCTGATCGGCGACGTCCTTCGGCGACTTCGCCGCGACCGCGCCGAGGTTGGTCAGCCGCGACACCATCTGCCCGTTGGTGTCGTAGACGATGAGCTTGTGGCCGGCCTCGACGAGGCGGCGGGCCATCGGATAGCCCATGTTGCCGAGACCGATGAAGCCGATATCCATGAGAGGGTCCTCAGTGATTGAAGCCTGCTTGTTACGATTGCACTCTACTGTCATCCCGGAAGCCGCGCAGCGGCTATCCGGGACCCACCAGCGCACTGGCACGATGGGTCCCGGCTCTCGCTGCGCTCGGCCGGGATGACAACTTGAGTGCCTATTTCTTCTTCTCTATCTCGGCGAACACTTCGCGCGCCTGGCGGAATGCGTCGACACCAGCCGGCACGCCGGCGTAGATCGACATGTGGATGAAGATCTCGCGGATCTGGTCCTTGGTCAGCCCGTTGGTGAGCGCGCCGCGGATATGCAGTTTCAATTCGTGCGGGCGATTCAGGATCGCGATCATCGCCAGATTGAGCATGCTGCGCTCTTTCTTGGTGAGGCCCGGCCGGCCCCAGCCCGCGCCCCAGCAATACTCGCTGACGAATTCCTGAAACGGACGGTTGAAGTCGTCCGCGTTCTTCATCGAGTTCTCGACGTATTCCTTGCCCAACACCTCGGTGCGGATTCGCAGTCCGGTCTCCAAAGTCTCCTTGTCCATGCTAGGCTCTCCTACTTGTTTGTGCTGATAAGAAACGGGAGGACAGTTGAATGAGCGAGTATCCGGGAGGCGCGTGGCTCGCGCGCTACCGCGAACGGGTGAATGGCGATCCCGAATTAAAGGTCATCGGCGACTGGTTCACAACCACGTTCGGGCTCACGTTCGGTGATACCCGTTATGCGGTGCGGGTCGAGAAGGGGCAGATCGCCGACATCGTGACGCCGAAGCTCGATACGCGCACGCCGTTCGGCTTCCGCGCGCCGGTCGCGGTATGGAAGAAGTTCCTCAGTCCCAACCCGCCGCCGCTCTTCCACGATTTCTTCGCCATGCTGATGCGCGTACCGGAATTCGTGCTCGAAGGCGATAGTCTGGTGGCGATGCAGAATGCGCGCGCGCTGCACCGGATGATGAACATCATGCGCGAGACAGGAGCGCCGAATGGCTGAGGTGGAATTCGAGCCGATCATCGGGCGCTATCTGTCGGTCGAGGCCGAAGGCGCGACCTATCGCGTGCACGTCGAGGAGGCGGGGCAGGGCGTGCCATTGCTATGCCTGCATACCGCCGGGGCGGACTCGCGCCAGTACCGCCATGTGCTGAACGACAGCGAGATCACGGACCAGTTTCGCGTGATCGCGTTCGACCTGCCGTATCACGGTCGCTCGACACCGGCGGACCAGTGGTGGCTGAAGAAGTATCGCCTGACCACGCAGAGCTACCTGGCGCTGATCCGCGCGGTGTGGCTGAAGCTCAACCTCGAGCGGCCGGTGGTGATGGGCTGTTCGATGGGCGGCGCGATCGTGCTGAAGGTCGCGGCCGAGTTTCAGGACGAGCTGTCGGGCATCGTCGGGCTGGAAAGCTCGGCCTATGCGCCGGGGCGCTACAACGAGCTGCTGCATCATCCGGCGATCCACGGCGGCGAGCTTGCGGCGAGCTACACCTACGGCCTCAACGCGCCGACCAGCCCGGAGACGAGCCGGCGCGAGAATTGGTGGTACTACAGCCAGTCGGGGCCGGGCGTTTATCAGGGCGACGTCCATTTCTACAGCAACGACTGGGACGGCCGCGAGGACATCAAGCGCATCGACACCAACCGCTGCAAGGTCGCGCTGCTCACCGGCGAGTACGACTACTCGTGCACGCCGGAGATGACCGAGAAGGTGGCGGCCAGCATTCCGGGTTCGCGCATGACCATCATGAAGGGCATGGGGCATTTCCCGATGATCGAGAACTATCGGGATTTCCGGCCGTATCTGTTGCAGGCGCTGGATCACGTGGCGGGGTGATTTGTGTGAACCCCGGACGCGGTGCAGCGCGTAGCGGTGCACCGCAGATCCGGGGTCGCACAGTACGCTTGGCGGTCCCGGGTCTGCAGCGCATCACCACTAGGCCGCTACGCGGCCGTCTAGAACGCCGACGCATTCGCGTCGGCTATGGTGCTGCGCTGCGCCCGGGACACAGGTTACTGCTTCGGCCAGATCGGCTTCGCCACCGCCGAGGCCTCCGGGTAGACCGTGATCGGCAGGCCGTTCTGCCACTGCACGATCACGAGGTCGGCGTCGACGCGGCGGCCCTGCTCGTCGAACTTCATGCGTCCGCCGGGGAAGAACTTCGCCGGCCCGTCCTTGGTGTCCATGGCGCGGATCGCCTCGGCGACCTTCTTCTTGTCCGCGCTGCCGGCCTTCTCCATCGCCTCCTTGAAGATCCACATGTCGCCGTAGGTCGAGAGCGAATCCTGCGTCATCCAGGGCTCGCCGCTCTTCTGCACGAATTCCTCGCCGATCTTCTCATGGCCCTTGGCCGGCCAGTTGCCGACGATCGTCATCACGCCTTCGATGATCTCCTTGGTGGAGTTCTTCAGCATGTCGGGCGCGCCGATATGCGCACCGTTCGAGATGGTCGGCACGCGGCCCTTGCCGAGGCCCATCTCGCTCATCTTCTCGACGCACAGCTTGTCGTCGGAGATCGAGGTCGGCAGCAGCAGGAGGATTTCAGGCCGCGACGAGCGCACCTTCTGGATCAGCGGCGTGCAGTCGGAGAGCGGCGGCGTGAAGGTCTCGTCGACCACGAGCTTCAGCCCGAGCTTGGCAAGCCCGCCCTCGCGCATCGGCTTGGAAAAGCTGACCGAGGCCGCGGTGTTGTCCATCACGATGCCGGCGCTGGCCGGCTTCTTGCCGGTCGAATCCTGGGCGAGCTTGAGGATCGCGGGAAGCGCTGCGGTCGCCTGCGCACCGCCGCCGAGCGAAGTCTGGAACACGTATTTGAACCCGCGCGACGTGATCTGGTCCGAATAGGAGAGCGTCAGCACCGGCAACTCGGCGCGTTCGGTCACCTCGGTGACGCTGAGCGTGAAGCTCGAGAGCCATGCACCGGTCGCGCCGACCAGGTCCGGCTCTTGCGCAACCATGCGCTGCGCGGTGTTTTTCGCCTTCTCGACGCTGTCGCCGGCATCGAACACCAGCAGCTTCATCTTGGCGCCGTTCAGCGCCTTGATGCCGCCGGCCGCGTTGATGTGCTCGATCGCGAGGTTCGCGCCCTTCACCATCAGGTCGCCCTGCCGCGCCCACGGACCCGAGGTCGGCGCGATCACCGCAACCTTCACTTCGGTTTGCGCGTAAGCCGCGCCGCCGAGCGCCGCCAGGAGCGGCAACGCCAGCAATGCTCTGCGATCGATCATCTGCTTCCTCCGTTCGTTTTTTCGCTGTTCGCCCTTAATTGCCCGGAACGCCGTGGATGTCCGGGAAGAACATGTCCTGCCATTTCGCCGGCTTCTGCTTGATCGAACCGACCTCGGCCATGAAGGTGGCGTATTTCATCACGCTTTCCGGCGAGGTGGTGAAGCGGATGTCGGGATCGTTGAGGATCTCCATGATGTCGTCGAGCTTCCAGCCCTTGCCTTCCTCGGATGCGAGGAACACGTCGGCGGCGGCCTTCTTGTCGGCGTTGATGAAGTCGATCGCGGCCTGCAGCGCCTTCAGCACGGCCGCGTAGGCCTTCGGGTTCTCCTCGTAGAACTTGCTCGGCGCATACAGCATCGTGAAGGTGCTGGGGCCGCCCATGATCTCGTTCGAGGTCGTGACGGTGCGCACCGCCGGGTCGCGTCGCTCGCGTTGATGGAACGGCGGGGAGGTGAAGTGTGCCGTGACCTCGCTCTTGCCCGAAAGCAGCGCGATCACGCCGTCCGGATGCGTCAGCGACACCGTATAGGGATCGTACTTGGCGTAGTTCGCCTTGCCGTCCTCCTTGAGAGCCTGCATCTGCATGATGATCGCCGGGATCGAGACCTTCACGGCGGTCACCGCGATCTTGTCGGTCGGCGCCAGGTCCTTGAGCGATTTGAGATGCGGCGCCTTGGTGTTCAGGTACATCGGGATCGAGGTCATCGCCGCGACACCCTTCACCTTCATGTTGTTCGAGGTGCGGTCCCAGATCGTGATGAAGGCGGGCGGGCCCGCCGGGGCGAAATGCGCCGCGCCGGAGAGCAGCATGTCGTTGACCACGGCCGGTCCGCCGAGGCGGATGTACTCGGCGCCGAGCTTGAGGCCCATCTTCTGCGCCTCGGCTTCGACCAGCTTCTTTTCTTCCATCACGATCAGCGGCAGGAAGCCGACGCCGCCCGCGCCTTTGGGGATCTTCACCAGGTCGACCTCGGCGCGTGCCGGACTAACCAACAGGGCGCTCGCCAGAATGCCGAGCGTGAGCAGTCGCCGCATCAAGTCCTCCCTCCGCCGCGGCTTTTCGCGGCCGCGTTTCGCATATCGATACCAGAGCAGAGCGGGGCTGATAAGCCGAGGCGACGAATTGCTGCGTTGCGTTGCCCACGATCCTTC
>DATEKY010000250.1:0-14198 GCA_035277225.1 Xanthobacteraceae bacterium | reverse complement strand
GTACATGCCCTCTTCGCATAACGGCTCGGTCGCCAGGCGCGGCATCGGCACGGTGTCATACAGGATCGCGATATCGATGCGCCGTGCCATCACCCATTCGAGGATCGGCCCGCTCGTGCTTTCCATCATGTGCAGCTGGAGCTGCGGGTAGGTCGCGAAAATCTCCTTCACCAGCGGGGGCAGCAACGTGCGGCCGAGCGTCGTCGGCATCGCGATCGTCGCTTGCGTCAACTGCATCGGCCCGAGGCTGCGCGCCTCGGCCTCTGCCAGCGCCAGCTCCTCGAGAATGCGCTTGGCCCGCTGCAGCAAGCGCTGCCCGGTTTCGGTGAGCACGACACCCCGTCCGGTGCGATGAAACAGCGTGCTGCCGAGTGCCGCCTCGAGCTCGCGGATTTCCCGGCTGAGGATCGGCTGGGCGCGGTGCAGCATCACGGCCGCCTTCGAGAGGCTGCCGGTCTCGGCGATCTTGACGAACAGCTCGAGTTGCTTGGAGTTCACCGGTTGCCTCAAGCCCGCAGGAGTCCCCGCGGCGGAAATGCGAACGGACGGAAAAGACTTTACCGTCAGTTGCTTAGAGCTCCAACACCCGGGAGGCATCCCAACTTGCTTGCGAATGCATGTGTCGGCTCGCGACAAGGCGCTTTGTCATATCTGGTATTGGCTTGCGCTTCTTCCGGCGCCGAACCGATGAAGCCTATACCGGCCTCTGGCGGGGTGACGTTCGTTCCCGCACAGCCGGATCGGGTGCATGGACGCAAGAACAGGCAACGCGGACGCGAAGGCCACGGAGTCGTGGCCGGATGAAATCTTCGCGATCCTCAAGAAGTTCAAAGTCCGTCAGGTCACCTACGTGCCTGATGGCGGCCATGCCAAGCTGATCCGGCAGGTGCACGCCGATCCGGACATGGTGCCGGTCACATTGACCACGGAGGAGGAGGGCGTCGCGATCCTCGCCGGCGCCTGGATCGGCGGCGATCGCGGCACGTTGCTGATGCAGTCGAGCGGCGTCGGCAACTGCATCAATATGCTGTCGCTGGTGAAGACGGTGAATTTTCCGTTCTTTGCGCTCGTGACGATGCGGGGCGAGTTTGGAGAGTTCAATCCCTGGCAGGTGCCGATGGGCTCCGCGACGCCGGAGGCATTGCAACTGATGGGCATTCAGGTGTTGCGCGCGTCGCATCCCGGCGAGGTTCATGAGGTGGTGCACGCCGGCGCCGCCATGGCCTACGGTGGCCACACGCCGACCGCCGTGCTGCTGTCGCAACGGCTGATCGGCGCCAAGGTCTTCGCTGAGTGACCGCGCGGGAGACGTCAATGAGCAAGAGCAACGAACTCGACCGCCGCAAGGTCGTCGCGCGTCTCCTGGCCGATCGCAAGGATGCGGTGGTCGTGCCGGGCCTCGGCTCGTCGAACTACGACATCGCGGCCGCGGGCGACCACGACCGCAACTTCTACAATTGGGGTGCGATGGGCGGCGCCGCGATGATCGGGCTCGGCATCGCGCTTGCGCAGCCGAAAGTCCCGGTCATCGTCATCACCGGCGACGGCGAGATGCTCATGGGGATGGGTGGCCTTGCCACCATCGCGCTCAGCAACCCCGGCAACCTCAGCGTCATCGCGCTCGACAACGGGCATTACGGCGAGACCGGCGGCCAGAGGAGCCATACCAGCGGGCGCACCGACCTCAGCATCATCGCGACGGGTTGCGGCATCGCGGATGTCCGCACCATCACCACGATGGAGGAGGTCGAGACGCTGGCGCAGCGGATCAATCGCGTCGGCGATGGACCGGTGTTTGCGACCATCAAGATCAGCAACGATGAACTGCCGCGCATCCTGCCGCAGCGGGACGCAACCTTCCTGAAGAACCGTGTGCGCATCGCGCTCGGACACGGGGTCATATAAGAAATTCAGCGAGAGCCTGCGGTGCGGGCGGAAATGGGACGGACGACGCATGCTGTTTCCAACAAAGGTGCTTGAAGATTTCGCGAAACGCATCTTCCTCGCGGCAGGAAGCGATGAGCGTGAGGCCAAGATCGTCGCCGATCACCTCGTCGACGCGGCCGTGTCGGGCCACGACTCGCATGGCGTGATCCGCATTCTCGCCTACGTCACGGCGATCAAGAAGAAGGAGCTGATCCCGAACCAGCACCCGACCGTCCGGTTCGAGTCGGATTCGATGATCGTGCTGGAGGGCAATCACGGCTACGGCCAGGTCGTCGCCAAGGAGGCGACCGAGAAGGCAATCGCGAAGGCCAAAAAGAGCGGCATCGCGATGGTGACGATGCGCAACGCCGGACACATCGGCAGGCTGGGCGCCTGGGCCGAGATGGCCGCCGCCGAGAACCAGGCGACGATCTATTTCGTCAACGCGGCGCGTCCCGGCGGCGCGCAACTCGCGCCCTTCGGCGGCACCGACCGCCGGCTCAATGCCGGACCGATCTGCATGGGAATGCCCGCGGAGTCCGGACACCCGATCATTCTCGACATGTCGACGGCATCGGTCGCGATGGGAAAGATCCGTCTCGCGCGCAACAAGAAGGAAAAGCTGCGCGAGCCGTGCATCGTCGATGGACACGGCAACCTCACCGACGATCCGGAAGGGCTTTATGGTCCGCCGCCGGGTGCGGTGCTGCCGTTCGGCGGGCACAAAGGCTCCGGCCTTTGCATGTTCACCGATCTGTTCGGGGGCATCCTGAGCGGTGCGGGCGCCGACTACGACGGTCCGCCGTGCGAGTGGTATCCGATCAACAACATGATGGCGATCCACATCGACGTCGGAACGTTCGCCGACACCGGCCTGATCAGCCAGCAGGTTGCCAAGTATTCCGACTGGGTTCGGGCGTCGAAGCCGCAGAACCCGGACGTCGGCGTACAGATGCCGGGCGACTACGAATGGCTGACGCGCCAGAAGCGGCTGAAGACCGGCGTCGAGGTCGATGACACGACCTGGAAGCAGGTGGTGCAGGCCGCCGAGATGGTCGGCGTGCCGAAGGCCGACGCGGAGGCGCTGGTCGGCAGCCTTCGAAAGTAGAATGCAATCCTGAGAACGGCCCCGCGCAAGCGGACGGCAAGCCGATAGTTCGCGGAGGACACCATGCTGACACGCCGTCACCTGCTCGCTGGCGCGAGCGCACTTGCAGCCCTGAGCGCTGGTCACGCGCGAGCACAGGGTGGTTACCCTTCAGGTCCCATCAGGATGCTGGTCGGCTATCCGGCCGGTGGCGGCGTCGACATCGTGGCTCGCCTGCTCGGCGAGCCGCTGCAGACCGAATTGGGCCAAACGATCGTCGTGGAAAACCGGACCGGCGCGCTGGCAACGATCGCGGCGGGTGCGGTCGCCAAGTCCGCTCCGGACGGACAGACGCTGCTGATGGCGGCCTCCGGTGAGATTTCCGTCAACCAGCATCTCTACAAGGACAAGCTCAGTTACAATGCATTGCGCGATCTCGTACCGGTCGCGCTGGTCGGCATCGTGCCGAACGTCATCGTGGTCGGGCGCGACGTGCCGATCAGGAATCCTGCCGAGCTTATTGCTTACGCGAAGGCGAACCCGGGGAAGCTCAGCTATTCGACCGGCGGCGTCGGCGGACCGCAGCATCTCGCCGGCGAACTGATGAACAAGATGGCCGGCATCGACGTGCTTCACGTGCCGTATCGCGGCTCGGCCCCTGCGGTCACCGACGTCGCGACCGGCGCCGTCACCATGAGCATCTCGAGCCTCGCAGTCGCGCTGCCGTTGATGGATGACGGCAAGATCCGCGCGATCGCCGTGACGTCGAAGGAACGCATGCCGCAGCTTCCGGACGTTGCGCCGCTGCGCGAGGCCGCTCCAAGCCTCAGCGACTACGAGCTGCTCAACTGGTTCGGCATGTTCGCGCCGGCAGGAACACCGGCGCCGATCCTCACCAGGCTGAATGCCATCTCCAACAAGGCACTCGCCGGCGAGACGCTCGCGAACAAGCTGAAGGCGCAAGGAATCGTTCCCAAGCCGATGAGCCTCGCCGAGTACAAGTCGTTCGTCGAGGCCGAGACGGCCAAGTTCGGCAGCATCATCTCCGGCGCGGACATCAAGCTCGGCAACTGACGGAGACAGCGGGCCCGACGCCATGAGGGGCGGTGCGGGATCGCGGCATCTGCTCTTAGTGTTTGTGGCCTGGCGCCTTGGTCGCAGCGGCCGGCGTCACCCGGTCGGGATCGAAGCGGAGGGTCCGCAGGACACGATCGCGCAACGGCCCCGCGAGATTGAGCTGCAGCGCCCAGTCTCCGTGCATTTCGAGCGCGAGACGGGCCTGATAGGTCCCCGGCGTCGGTCCTGGGTCGGCCTTCACCGGGCGCACATTGTGCATCATCGGCATCGACGGCATGTCGGCGCCGACGGTCAACGTCACGCCGATCAGAGGCTCGCTGGTCCGCGAATTCGTCAGCACGATAGTGCAATCGTATTGCAGCGTCCCGGCCGGGCGGCACGCCACGTCAGCCTTGGCCCGGACCTGGGCGAGCGCCGATTCCGCCGGCAGACAGACGGCGCATGTCGCCGCCAGGACGCAAATCAGTCGGACGCGACTCATGGCAAATCCCTGTTCAACCGTTCTGTGGCAGGCGGACGGACCAGCAGGCGAAACCAGGCGCGGCGGATTCGGTGTACGACCCTCTCGTCGAGCAATCCGCGCGGCCGCAGGATCAGGAGCAACGCAACCAGGCCGCCGAAGATGATCATGCGATAGCCGGCGAACGCACGGACGGATTCCAGGAGCCCGATGTCGATCAATACCCCGAGCAGCGGGCCGAATGCGGTTCCCAGCCCGCCGATCAGGCCATAGGCCAGACTGTGCACGCCGAGCATGACATCGAAGATGCGCGGCTCGACATAAGTGGTCAGGTGCGCATAGAGCCCGCCGCCGACCCCGGCGAGCGCGCCGGCAAGGCCGGCCGCGAGCAGCTTGGTGCGTGCGACCGCGATACCGTTGAGCGCGGCGAGCGTCGCATCCTCCCCGATCATGCGAAAGGCGACGCCGAGGCGGGACCGCTCCAGCAACACGAATGCCGCGAGCGCAGCCAGGAGCAGCGCGTAGATCAGACCGAGGAATTGCAACGACCCGACATCGTTCTCGAAGATGTAGCGGATGCCGCGGAATCCATCCGTGCCGTTCGGGCCGACCTGCTCTCCGTCGACCGTCACCTGATAGCGGAACTGCTCGAACAGCAGCCGCACCGTCTCGGCGAAGGCGAGCGTCGCGACCGCGAAGTAAAGCCCGTGCAGGCGCAGCGTGGGCAGGCCCACCAGCACGGCCGCCGTCCCTCCGGCCAAGGCACCCCAGACGAGCGCCGCGCCAAGCGGCCAACCCCACAAAGCGGTCGCGATCCCCGCCGCATAGGCACCGATTGCGAAGAACGCCTGCTGGCCGAATGAGATTTCGCCGGTGAGCAGGAGCAGATAGGCCGACAGCGCGACGAACGAAATCACGCCGATGTTGGAGAGGACGCTGACCAGATAATCGTCCATCTCACGCGCTCCCGCGCCCAAGCGCCGATTCGCGCGCCGGTGGCTCGCCGAGCAGCCCGCCCGGCCGCAGCACGAGGCAGGCGAACAGCAGGACGTAGGCGAGGAGGTCGCGCACCTGCGGGCCGAAATACCATTGGCTCTGGGCCTCGACGATGCCGAGCACCAGTCCGCCGACGATCGCGCCGGGGATCGATCCGAGCCCGCCGATCATCATCGCGATCAGGCCCTTGAACGTCGCCCACATGCCGAACATCGGTGTGACTTGCTGGTCGGTCGCCAGCACCAGATAGCCGGCGATGCCGCCGACCGCCGATGCAAGCGCAAAGGCAAGCATGACGGCGGTCCTGACGTTGATCCCGACGAGATGCGCCGCGACCGGATCGTTGATGATCGCCCGAAGCGCCAGTCCGAAGCGCGACCGGTAGAGCAGAAGCTGAACGCCGGCCGACAAGGCGAACGCGCAGCCGAGCGTGACCAGATGATCCACGCGCAACAGAAACGGGCCGAGCGTCAGCGGAGCACCGGTCGCAAGGGGCGGAAACGGATAGGTGTGGCGCGGAAGCACCAGGATCGCGGCCTGTTCCAATTGCATCCAGATCGCAAAGCTCGACACCATCGAGGCGATCCCGGCGCCCGCCGCCATGGGGGCGAAGCACAGGCGCTCCACGTAGACGCCGGCAAGGACCGCGCCGATCACGGTCGCCGCGATGACCACTGCGGGACCGGCCGACAGCTGCACGTAGACCAGGGTACCGAGATAAGCCCCGATCATGATCGAGGGTCCGTAGGACAGATTGAGCCGGCGCATGACGCCGAAGATCAGCGTGAAGCCGAGCGCCAGCAGGGCGTAGGATGAGCCGATCATCACGCCGTCGATGGTGTTCTGGACGAAGTCGATCATCGGCGACACCGCCGTCAGTTCGTCCGGCGCGCCCCGAGATAGGCGCGCTGGATCACCTCATCCTCGGCAAGCTGGCCGGGCGTACCCGAGAACGTCACGCGCCCTTGCTCCATCAGATAGAAGTGGTGGGCGACCTGCAACGCCATGTGGGCATTCTGCTCGACCAGGAAGATGGTGGTGCCGTCGCGATTGAGCTCTCCCACGATGCGGAAGATTTCCGCCACCACCATGGGAGCAAGGCCAAGCGAGGGCTCATCCATCAGCAGGACGCTCGGCCGCGACATCAGCGCGCGCGCGACCGCCAGCATCTGCTGCTCGCCGCCGGACAGCGTGCCGGCAAGCTGCTCGCGCCGTTCGCGCAGCCGTGGAAAGCGCTCGTACATCCGTTCGATGTCTGCGGCGATCTCCACCTTGTCGTTGCGCTGGTAGGCGCCGGCCAACAGGTTCTCGCGCACGCTCATCTGCGGAAAAACCAGGCGGTTCTCCGGCACGAGCGCGACGCCCTGGGCGACGATCCGCGCCGGCGTGAGGCCGGTCAGGTCGGTGCCGTCGAGCCGGATCGAGCCGCGCTGCGGCTGCAGGATGCCGGCGATCGACATCATCAGCGTCGTCTTGCCGGCGCCGTTCGGCCCGAGCAGGCAGGTGATGCGACCGCGTTCGGCCTGCAGGGTCACGCCTTTCAGGGCTTCGATCTTGCCGTAGGCGGTGACCAGGTTTGCGACGTCGAGCATGGGGCGCCTCACGCCGCCGTCGCGGTGCCGAGATAGGCCTCTCGCACCAGCGGATTGGCCTGCACCTCGGCCGGCGTGCCTTCGGCGATCTTCTGTCCGAAGTTCAGCACGGCGATGCGATCGGTCACCGCCATCACCAGCTCGACATGGTGCTCGATCAGCAGGATCGTTACGCCCTCCGTGCGCAGCTTGCGGATACGCGCGTCGAGCTGATCGATCTCCTCGGCGTTCATGCCGGCGGCCGGCTCGTCCAGCAACACCAGCGCGGGCCTGGCCGCGAGCGCGCGGGCGAACTCGAGCCGCCGCTGTTCGCCGAACGCGAGGTTCGCGGCCAATTCATCGCGCTTGTGCGCCAGATCGAAGAACGCGAGCGCGCGATCGATGTCCGCGCGCGCACGCCGCGGGCCGCCAAGCCAGCGGCGCAGGAAGTTCTCGTTCCCCACCTGCTCGGCGGAATTCTGCGCGACCCACAGGTTCTGCCAGACGGTGAGTTGCCCGAACAGGCGGATGTTCTGGAATGTCCGCGCGATCCCCATGCCGACGCGCGTGTGCGGAGGTACTTGCGAGATATCCGTGCCGCGCAGGATCACCTGGCCGCTGGTGAGCGGGAACAGCCCGCAGATCAGGTTGACGATGGTGCTCTTGCCCGAGCCGTTCGGTCCGATCAGACCGAGGATCTCCCCCTGCGCGACGCTGAGATCGACGTTGTCGACCGCGCGCACGCCTCCGAAATGCTTCGTCAGGCCCTTGAGTTCAAGCACCGGCGCGTTCCTTGTTTCGCAAGAGCCTCCTGAGCGCCGCAATCGCACCGGCGTCGATCAGCCCGCGCGGCCTGACGTTCATGGCCAGCACGATCAGCCCGCCGAACAGGAGATTGCGCCAATCGCCCATGAAACGCAGGCCTTCGATCAGGAAGCCCTGGATGAAGATGACGGCGAGCAAGGTGCCGAACACGTTGGAGAGCCCGCCGAGGATCGGATAGGCGACCGCGAAGGTCGCGAGCACCACGCCGAACTGCACGTGCTCGATGTGGGTGGTGTAATGGGCGAACAGCCCCCCGCCCGCGCCGGCGATGACGCCGCCGACGGTCATGGCGGTCACTTTTACGGCGGTCACGTTGATGCCGCTCGACTGCGCGGCGAGCTCATCCTCCCCGACCGCCCGCAGCACGGCCCCGGCGCGGGAACGGTCCATCCACCACAGCGCCGCCATCACGAGCACCACCACCGCCCAGATGAACAGCATCACGTCGAGCGTCGACCAGCCGTGCTCGGGAAAATAGCGGATCTGGCGGAATCCCTCGCCGCCATGCGGCCCCAGACGGAATCCACCGCGCTCGAGCTGATAGTTGAAATTGAAGAAGAACAGGCGAACGGCCTCGCCGAAAGCCGTCGTCGCCACCACCAGCATCAGTCCTTTGACACGCAGTGCCGGGAAGCCGACCGCGCAAGCCATCGCGCCGGCGACAAGCGATGCGGCGATGAGCGCCGGAATGATCGGCCAGCCGGCCAGTACCGTCAGCATGCCGGCCACATAGGCGCCGATCGCGAAGAAGCCGGCCTGCGCCAGGCTCACCTGACCGGTGAGCAGCACGCAATAGGCCGAGAGTCCGAGCAGCGTGTGGACGCCGATGATCTGAATGAGGCCGAGGTAGAAATCCATGCCGTCTGCCTCGCCGCTCAATCGCGTCCGGCACGGGGCGCAAACAGCCCGCCCGGCCGGAACACCAGGAACGCGAACAGCAGGAGCATGATGTAGAGATCGCGCTCCGATACTCCGCGAAAGAACTGGAACAGGTTCTCGAGCCCCCCGACCAGCAGGCCCGCGATGATAGCGCCGGGAATGCTCCCCAGACCGCCGATCACCGTCACGATCAGCCCCTTGACGGTCAACGGCAGCGACAGGAGCGGCGACAGCATCCCGATGGCCGCGCCGATCATCGCGCCCGCGAGCCCTCCGACGACGCCGGTGATGACGAACGTGAGAATGTTGACGTTCGTGATGCTGATGCCGCAGAGCTCGGCGGCCACCGGCTGCTGCGATACCGCCCGCGTCGCGAGGCCGAGCCGCGTCCGATAGAGCAGCGCCAGCAGCAGCGTCATGCAGGCGCAGCCGAGCGCGAAGACGAACATCAGGTCGCCGCGCAGATTGAACGGACCGGCCCGGATGATCACGTCGGAGAACAGCGCCGGGTAGTTGAGCGGCACGCCCTGTGTCGTATGCACGATGATCTCGTCGATCAGCAGCAACAGGCCGACCGTGGACATCAAGGTCGCCAGCGGATTGGCGAGCGGGATGAAGCGGAAGCCGACAAGATAGACGAGCGCCCCGATGCCCCCGCCGCACAGCGCAGCGAGCAGGAACACCAGCGCCGGCGGCGCCTTCACGCCGGCGAGGATCAGCAGGCTCGCATAGGCGGCGCCGATGGAAGCGGCCGCGAACGACAGATTGATCTTGTGCATCACGCCGAAAATCAGCGTGAAGCCGATGCCCAGCAGCGCATAAGTCGCGCCGAACAGCACGCCGTCGGCGACCGATTGCACGCTGTCGATGAAGTCGAGGTAGTCCACGTTCGCGTCCTGACGAAACCTCTCCCCGCCGGCGGGGAGAGGTCACGGTGTCGGAGCGTTCTGGCGATCAGGACGACGGCTTGTGCAGGACGACCCAGCTGCCGCCCTTGGCATGGACGTAGAGGAACGGCTTGATCGCTTCGCGATCGGCACGCCCGACCTTGCCGAGCAGGCCCATCGTCTCCTTCAGCGCCGCGAGCCCTTCGCGCATCTTCACGCGGTCTGCCGCGACCGTGTCGGGCTTCGCCATGATCTTCTGCCGCTCGATCACGTCCTTGAGGATGAACATGATTTCGTAGGCCGCCGCGCTATGCAGGTCGGCGCTGCCGCCATGCTTGGCGACGTTCTCGGCAGCCTTGGTGGCTTCCGGCGTGACCGGCGCGAAGCTCGTCGGGATGATGATCCCTTCCGCCTGCTTGGCGCAGCCTTGCAGCGTCTCGATGCTCGACGACGAGGTCAGGCCGATGAGCAGCTTCGGTCTGACGCCCTGCCGCTCCATCTCCTTGAGCGCCCCGCAGGTGGTGAACGGATGCGCCGAGATCGCGACGATATCGGGATTGGCGCGCTTCATCTCGCGCACCTGGGTCGAGAAGGTGGTGTCGGCGAGCAGCCATTCGCCCTGGCCAAGCACCTGGAAGCCGTTGGCCGCCGCCTGATCCTTCATGACGCCGAAGGTGGCGTTCGAATGCGCGAAGTCCTTCTCCACGCCGCCGTAGATGGTCTTGAGGTCCGGATGCTGCGCCTTGATCCAGGCGAACAGCGACTTGTACATCTCGAACTCGCTCGGAACGTTGCGGAACGCCCATTCCGAGATCTTGGCGAGTCCGCCCTTGGCGGCAACGTCGGCAATGATCGGAAACTGCAGCCCGGTGTCGGACGCATCGCCTGCCTTCTTCTGCAGGATGCCGAACAGCGACTCCGCGACGTTCGAGCAGGTCGGCCCGACCGCGACGAAAGCGTCGGTCGACGCGATGCGGCGCACCACCGAGATGCCTTCCTCGGCGTTGCAGCGATCATCCAGGAATTCGATCGCGAACTTGCCCTTGCTACCGTCGCCCAGTGTCACGCCGCCCGCGGCGTTGATCGTTTCGGCCGCGGCCTTGAGCGCAGCCTCGCTATTGACGCCGAAAATTCGGACGACGCCGGACTTGGCGCCGAACCCCGTGATCTTGACGGTACGCTCCTGCGCCAAGGCCGGCGCCGAATAGGCAACCGCAAGCGTTCCCAGCGCAGCCAATGCAATGCGTCTCAGCATGACGTCCTCCCTCGATCGTCGGCGTTTCCCCAGCACGGGCCTGGCTCTTGCGGCCTGGTCCCTCACATCAAGCTTAACACGTTTCATTCGCCGGAATACCATTGCGTCAAAATGCATCGGGAGGTCGGACATGGCCAAGGGGATCAAGCGGAGAGCCGCGCCTGCAGCCGGAAAGTCGCGCAGACCGGTCGGCAAGCCGAGACCGGCACGGCGGAAGGCCGTCGCGAAAAAACGGCAACCGGCCGCGCCGAAGCAGCCTCGCGCCAATCCATTCGCCGGCCTGAAGCCCAATAGCGCCAACTTCGCGCCGCTCACCCCGATTTCGTTTCTGCCGCGGACAGCCGCGATCCACCCGAACCGCGTTGCGGCTGTCCATGGCGACCTGCGCATCACGTATCGCGAATTGCAGGAGCGGGTGAGACGGCTTGCTTCGGCGCTGGCGCGGCGCGGCGTGCGCCCGGGCGACACCGTCTCGGCCATGCTGCCGAACGTGCCCGCGATGCTCGAGGTGCATTACGGCGTGCCGATGCTGGGCGCCGTGCTCAACACCATCAATACCCGGCTCGATCCCGCAACCATCGCCTATATCCTGGAGCATGGCGAAGCCGAGGTGCTGATCACCGACCGCGAGTACGCGGCGCAAGTCGGCCCGGCGCTGGCGCGCATGAAGAAGCCGCCTCTGGTGATCGATGTGGACGACCCGCTCTACACCGGCCCGGGCGAGCGGCTTGGCGCGATCGAGTACGAGGATTTCATCGCGGCCGGCGATCCGGACTTCACCGCAAGGCCCGTGACCGATGAGAGCAGCGCGATTGCGCTCAATTATACCTCAGGCACCACCGGCAATCCGAAGGGCGTCGTCTATCATCATCGCGGCACGTTCCTGGAAGCGGTCGGCAACACGATGGCGTGGCCGCTGCCTCCGAAGCCGGTCTATCTCTGGACGCTGCCGATGTTCCACTGCAATGGCTGGTGCTTCCCATGGTCGGTCACCGCCATGGGCGGCACGCATATCTGCCTGCGCAAGGTCGATCCGGCGTTGATCTTTCCGATGATCGCCGAGCATGGCGTGACCCACATGTGCGGCGCGCCGACCGTGCTCAACATGCTGGTCAGCGCGCCGGCCGAACAGCGCCGCCGCTTCAACCACATTGTCGACATCCAGACGGGCGGGTCACCGCCGCCGGCCAAGGTGATCAAGGGGATGGAGGAGCTCGGATTTCGGGTGACGCACATCTACGGCATGACCGAGTTGCAGGGCCCCTCGACACTGTGCGTCCCGCAAGACGCCTGGGCGGACCTGCCGCTCGAAGAGCGCGCCGTGTTCAACGCCCGGCAGGGCGTACGCTATCCGGTGGTCGAGGGGCAGATGGTGGCCGACCCGAAGACCCTTGCGCCGGTCAGGCAGGACGGCGAAGCGATCGGTGAGATCATGGTGCGCGGCAACACCGTCATGCTCGGTTATCTCAAGGACGAGAAGGCCACCGCGGATGCGTTCCGCGGCGGCTGGATGCACACCGGCGATCTCGCGGTCGAGCACCCGGACGGCTATGTCGAGATCAAGGATCGCGCCAAGGACATCATCATCTCGGGCGGCGAGAACATCTCCAGCGTCGAGGTGGAGATCGCGCTGTACCGGCATCCGGCCGTGCAGCTCGCAGCGGTCGTGGCGCAACCGGACGAAAAATGGGGCGAGACGCCGTGCGCCTTCGTCCAGCTCAAGTCCGGAGCGGAAGCGAGCGCCGACGAGATCATCGCCTTCTGCCGCGATCAGCTTGCGCACTACAAGGCGCCGAAGTCGGTCGTATTCGGACCGCTGCCGACCACCGCCACCGGCAAGATCCAGAAATACGTGCTGCGTCAGCAGGCGCGGGATGATGTGAGATCGAGGCGGGCCTGAAACCGTCGTTCGCTTGAACGCGGCGCGTCCGGGGATCCAGCAGAAATGAAAGACCCCGGGCTTGCGACCGCTCCGGGGTCTTCGCCCGAGGCAGGGCGCGGTCGCAAATCGCGGGGTGCGCCTCAGGTGTGGAACAACTCGCGGCGCGACCTGCAGTTCCCAGAAGCCCGCAGAGAGTCTTGCTGAACGAACCCGCGCGAATGCCCTGCGGCAGACCGGCTCGGAACGGTCCGAGGCGTGGTTAACGCCAGAAGTTCCAGCGCGGCTGTTACGTGCCATCCAAGTTGACTGACAGAAGGTCCTTTTCTACGCATCACCCGGCGCGGAGATTCGACCAACGGAGACGCTGGTGCCGGACGGACACTTTTGGTGGCAGCGTGGGATCGTCTATCAGATCTATCCGCGCTCATTCCAGGACTCGAACGGCGACGGCATCGGCGATCTCAATGGGATCGCCGCACGGCTCGACCATCTCGTCGAACTCGGAGTCGACGCCGTATGGATCTCGCCGATCTTTCCCTCGCCGATGGCGGACTTCGGCTACGACGTATCCGACTATACCGACATCCATCCGCTGTTCGGCGATCTTTCCGATTTCGACCGGCTCGCCGAAGCCGCACGCGCGCGCGGCCTGAAGATCATCCTCGACTTCGTGCCGAACCACACCTCCGACCGGCATCCGTGGTTCATCGAGAGCCGCGCGTCGCGCGATAGCCCGAAGCGCGACTGGTACATCTGGCGCGATGCAAAGCCGGACGGCAGCGCGCCGAACAACTGGGTGAGCGAATTCGGCGGCAGCGCGTGGGCCTTCGACGAGGCGACCGGCCAATATTACTATCACGCGTTCCTGAAGGAGCAGCCCGACCTCAACTGGCGCAACGCGGAGGTGCGCGCCGCGATGCTCGACGCGTTGCGCTTCTGGCTCGAGCGCGGCGTCGACGGCTTCCGCGTCGATGCAATCCACCATCTGGTCGAAGCCGAGCACCTGCACGACAATCCACTCAATCCGGACTGGCGCGAGGGGCAATCGCCGGCGCGCCGGCTGGTGCGGCTCTATTCGCTCGACCAGGAGGAGACCCACGCCGCGATCGCCGAGATGCGCGCGCTAACCGACCGATATCAGGATCGCGTGCTGATCGGCGAGGCCTCGCTGCCGATCGAGCAACTGATGGCCTATTACGGCGACAAGACTCCGGGCTTCCACCTGCCGTTCAACTTCCACCTGATCAAGACGCCGTGGGAGCCGCAGGCGATCGCGGCGCTGATCCGCGAATACGAGCGCGCGCTCGGCGGCGGCCGCGAACGATGGCCGAACTGGGTGCTGGGCAATCACGA
>DATEKY010000249.1:0-2305 GCA_035277225.1 Xanthobacteraceae bacterium | reverse complement strand
CACGCCAAACTCAGGCGCCTGCTTGATGAAGCCGAAGCCATCATCGACGATACGCCGGCCTACACGCGTTCGTGCCGCGACTTCCATCTCGCGGTCGCCGAGGCCTCGCACAACCGCGTGCTGGTGACGCAGCTGATCTCGCTGCAGCACGTCTCGTGGCCGTCGGAGAACCGCACGCTGACGCCGCAGGTCGCGCGCCGCATCCTCAGCGTACACCGCGAACTCGCGAGCCTGATCGAGATGCGCGACGCCGCCGGCGCACGGCGGCTGATGGACGACCACGTCAAGATGATCCGCGCGCGGCGTGTCGCCGAGCACGAGCACGACACCGATCACTGCTGCTGACAAAAACCAGAAGGGAGACCGCCATGGACATCATGCGCAACCAGAAATTCATCATCCAGCCGCACTTCCGGCTGCAGGAATGGGTCGCCGAGGAGAAGGGCTACTTCAAGGATGAAGGGCTCGACTATGAATTCCGCGAAGAGGTGCAGGCGACCGGCGGCAAGGTCCACGACAAGGGCAACAAGGTCGGCGCCTATCAGTCGTTCGAGGAAGGCCGCAAGTCGGACGTGAGCTGCGCCTGCCACTGGACCGTCAACGTCGCGTCGACCAGCGGCCACGGCAAGCTCTATGCCGACCTCTACTCGGTCGCGCCGGCCGGCATCTTCGTGCCGGCCGATTCACCGGTGAAGACGCCGGAGGACCTCGCCGGCGTGCCGGTTTCGGTCGGCTTCCAGTCGGGCAGCCACTACGCGACCATCCAGGCGCTCGAGCAATACATGCCGGCCGACAAGATCAACCTGTCGTTCAACGACGGCATGCTGTTCAAGCGCATGGAGCTGCTGGTCGAGGGCAAGCTGCCGGCCTGCGCGCTGTTCTCCGGCCCGTACTACTTCGCCGAGCAGCTCGGCTTCCGCAAGATCATCGACAACACCTTCATGATCACCACGATGATCACCGGCAATCCCGATCCGGAAGACCTGCGCAAGTTCTTCAATGCGCTGCGCCGCGCGCAACGCGACATCGATCTGCGGCCGGAGTTGTACACGCACTACTACAGACGAGAATTCCCGACGCGCTTCCATTCGATGATGGACACGCGGCGCTGGGGTCCGGGCGAGCGCATCGTGTTCGAGCCTTATTCGCGCGAGGTGTTCGAGGAGTCGCGCAAGTGGATCGCGGACCACGGCATCTTCGCCGACACCGGCATGGGCGCGGGGCATTACGAGGGCGCGATCGTGACGCTGGCGGGTTGAGGCTGCGGACGAATCTGCGGTTTTGAGAGTTTGTGATTCACGCCGGGCAAAAAATTCGCGCGGCGTGAAAAAAATGCTTGCGTTGTGAATCGGGCAAGACGCGAAGTGTCGCTCCCGCAATTCCTGCCGGAGCCGACATGACGCCGCCTGCCTCCGCCTCCGGTGTGGATGCGACCGCGCGGCAGATCGCCAACCGAGCGAATGCGGCGCGCAGCACCGGGCCGCGCACGCGCCGCGGCAGGGCGCGCGCCAGCCGCAACGCGCTGCGCCACGGTCTCGCGGCGCTGCGCCTCCCGGCTGACGGACACATCAGGCGCGCCGCCGGGATGATCTGCGATGCCGGGAACCTGCTGGCGCACGACCAGGCCATCATCATTGCCGAATGCAGCGCGATGATCGCGCGGGTGCGTGCCGCGCGCGCCGCCGCGATCGAGCGGATGGCGCTCGACGAACTGGCCGCGCTCGAGCGCTACGAACGCCGCGCGATGTCGCGCCGGCGGCGTGCGATCGCCCTGCTGGCCGAATACACCTCTCGTTATGATTGCTCCAATCATCAATACAACTCAGAGATACATTTGGCAGAACGAACCCAATCTGCCCCGGCGGCCGTGGGAGACCTACCCCCACAACTCCCGGCTCGCGATCTCAGCCCCCTTCACCATCGCGTCGAACTTCGCCCACACGATGCTCGGATGAATCTCGTCCGCGCCGGCGAAGGTCGCAAAGCCGCAGTCGGTGCCGGCGATCACGTTCTCGCGCCCGACCACCTCGGCGTATTTCGTGAGCCGCTGCGCCACCAGCTCGGGATGCTCGACCAGCACGGTCGAATGCGTGATCACGCCCGGGATGAGGATCGTGCCGTCCGGCACCTTCGCGTCCTTCCACACTTTCCATTCGTGCTCATGGCGCGGGTTCGAAGCCTCGAACGAATAGGCGCCGGCGCGGATGCCGAGGATGATGTCGATGATGTCCTTGAGCTCCATGTCATGGACGCGCGGGCCCATGTTGATGCCGTAGCAGGTGTGATAGCGGATCTTCTCGGTCGG
>DATEKY010000248.1:0-2613 GCA_035277225.1 Xanthobacteraceae bacterium | reverse complement strand
CGGCGTGCGTACCGACCACGCGCTCGCGTCCGGTACGGAGATTTCGCCGCATTACGATTCGATGATCGCGAAAGTGATCGCGCACGGCCGCACGCGTGACGAGGCGCGCGAGCGATTGGCGCAGGCGCTCGACGATACCGTGGCGCTCGGCGTCGCGACCAACAAGGCCTTCCTCGCCGCCGTGCTGCGCGATGAGGACTTCGCGCGCGGTCCGACGACGGATTTTATCAGCCGTCGCTTCGCGAAGATCGAGCCCGTGACGCCCGATCCCGAAACGCTCGCCGTCGCGGCCGTGCTGCTCGCCGAAAGTGCAAATTTCGGCGAGTGGAATTCGTGGAGCAACAATGCCGCGCGGGTCATGCGCGTGCGCCTTGCCGAGACCGACGTCAGCTTGCGCCGCGCCAATGGCGCCTATGCCGCTCAGATCGGCGACAGCGGGATTGCGCTGCGCGTCATCTCCATCACCCCGCCCCATGCCCGCATCATGCTGAACGGCGTCGAGCGAACCGTGACCTTCGCGCTTGGGGATCGCATCCACATCGCGATGGACGGACGCAGCTACAGCCTCGCCGACACCACGCATGCGCCGGCGCAGCGCGCGTCGGCGGCGAGCGACGGGCGCCTGCTCGCGCCGATGAACGGCCGCGTGGTCGCGGTCCACGCCAAGGCGGGCGATACGGCGGAGGCCGGGCGCGCGCTGATCGTGCTCGAAGCGATGAAGATGGAGCATGCGCTGAGCGTGCCGCAGGCGGCGCGCATCAAGGCGGTGCACGTGACGGCCGGCGCGCAGGTCGCGCCCGGCCAGTTGCTGGCAGAACTCGAGAGCGCATAACGGCCGGATGGCGAGCATGAGCGACGGCAGGATGGAAGCCAAGCTGCGGCAGGTGTTCGAGGAGCACGTGCCGTTCAACAAGGTGATCGGCTTGAAGGTCGAGTCGACCGATCCGGACGCGCCGAAGCTGCGCTTCGACATGCGCCCCGAGCTGATCGGCAATCCGCGCCGGCAGATCCTGCACGGCGGCGTGATCTCGGCGGTGCTCGACGTCGCCGCCGGCTTCGCGATCCACCTGGCGGTAAGCAAGAGCCGCGACGAGCATGCGGCCGACGGCCAATTCCCGACGATCGGCACGATCGACCTGCACGTCGACTACCTGCGGCCGGGACGCGGCAAGTACTTCATCGCCACCGGGCGCGTGGTGCGGCTCGGCAACCGCGTCGCGGTCGCGCACATGGAGCTGGTCAACGACGAGGGCGAGCTGATCGCGACCGGAGGCGCGGCCTATATGGTGGGGTGATGGCGGTGTCCCGCACGCGAAGCAGCACCGCTTGGTTATGCATCGCAGATGCGGGACCGTTCCGGACTCGGGTGTTCTTGGCGGTCCCGGGTCTGCAGCGCCCTACTGCGTAGCGCGCTGCAGACCCGGGACACAAACATTAATTCGTCAAATACTCCGACACCGACTTCCACTTGCCGTCCTGGATCTGGCACAGCATCGCGCGGTCGGTGCCGAGGTGCTTGGTGGCCGAGAACGAGTTCTCGTCGGCACCGAACATGTCGGCCGGGAACTTGGTCGACTCGATCGCCTTGTTGAGCGTGTCCGGCGTCAGGTCCTTGCCGGCCGCGTTGGCGGCGATCGCGAACAGGTTGATGATCTCCCAGCCGTAGACCGAGAACACCGTCGGGTCCTCGTTGAACTTGCCCTTGTAGGTGGTGAACCACTCGCGGATCTTCGGGTTCGGATCGTCGGCATAAGGGTTGTTCACCGTGCAGGTCGAGTAGAAGCCGTTGACCAGCGCGCCGCCGAGTTTGTGGATGATCTCCGAGTAGCTCGCGGTGGTGCCGACGAACACCGGATTCCAGTCGAGCTTCTTGGCGGTGCCGATCACGCCGATGGTCTCGCGGATGATGGTGCCCATCACCACGCCGTCGCAGCCCGCCTCCTTCATCTTGGCGACCTGCGAGGAGAACTCGGTCGCGCCGCGCTTGTAAGTGGTGCGCTCTGCATAGGCGGCGCCGATGTCTTTCAGGCCCTGCTCGGCGCCGCGCATCACCTCGAGCCCGAAGTCGTCGTCCTGGTAGACGGTGCAGACCTTCTTCAACCCCTTCTCCTTCACCAGCCGTTTGATGCCGGCGCGGATCTGGTCGTAGTAGGGCGCCGCGAACGAGAACTTCAGCGGCGCGAGCGGCTCGAACATTTCGCGCGCGCCGCTCAGGGGAAACAGGTGCGCCACTTTCGCATCGAGATAGATCGACATCGCCGCCATCGCGGTCGGGGTGCCGATCGAGCCGAGCGCGGCGAAGATCTTGTCCTGCTGCACCATCTTCTGCGCGGCGAGCACGGCCTTCTTCGGGTCGTAGCCGTGGTCCTCGACCACCAGGCGCAGCTTGCGGCCGTGGATGCCGCCCTGATCGTTGATCTCGTCCACGCGCATGCGCATCCCGTTCACCGCGGGCTTGGACAGCGCGACGATCGGCCCCGACAGGTCCTGCGCGGTGCCGATGACGATCTCGGTCGGCGACACGCCCTGCTGCGCGAGCGCGGGGCCGGCTGCGAACAGCGCGAGCGTTGCGACGGCGATGGATTTCATTTTTTCTCTCCCGAATTCTCGTGG
>DATEKY010000247.1:0-9192 GCA_035277225.1 Xanthobacteraceae bacterium | reverse complement strand
GGCACGCCGGTCGTGTGGACCTACCTGGTCCGCAACACCGGGACGTCGGACCTGATCAACGTGGTGGTCCGCGACGACGCCGGCACGTCCGGCGACGCTACCGATGACTTCATCGCGGTTGCGAAGCTGTCGAACGGGTTCGTCGTCGGCGACACGGACCAGGACAACATCCTGGATCCGGGCGAGACGTGGCTGTTCACGTCGGCCGGCGTGGTGACGCACCTGGTGAAGGAAGGCGCGTATGCCAACGTCGCGACGGTGACGGCACAGAGCGTGCAGAACACCGAGACGGTGCGCGACGAGGATCCCTATCATTACACCGGGGTCGTCGCGCGGCCCGCGGTCAGCATCGTGAAGACGGCACAGATCGAGGGCGATGCCGACCAGCGGATCGACAGCACGGCCGACGACATTGCCTACACCATCACCGTGACCAACAACGGCAACGTCGACCTGACCAACGTGACGCTGGAAGACGTCATCGCGGGGTACCCGTCGGAGTCGCTCGGGACACCGACCTCGCATCCGGCCTGGGTCCAGATCGCGGAGATCGGCGGAATCGCCGGCAACGACACGCTCGAAGCCGGTGAGAGCTGGATCTACACGTTCGTCCACGACGTGACTCAGGCGGACATCGACAGTCACGCGGTCGATGACTTCCAGCTCGGCGGGGTTCCTGCGCAATTCCCCAACGGTGGGGCGAATGGCGCGCTGTTCTTCAGCGGCACGGATCTTCCTGCGACCGGGTCCGGCGTGATCGATCCCTTCGTGCGGATTCAGGCCAAGGGCACCGAACAGGGATACAACACGGACGCCCGGCCCTATGATGCGACCAACGATGCGGGCGCTACCGCGACGTTCAATCACTCGATCCAGCTCGCCGATGTGCCTCTCGTCGAGATCGGCGGCGTGCGCTATCGCGAATTCCGCCTCGACATCAATGAAGCCAACATCGGCGGAAAGACCAATCTCATATCGCTGGACGCGCTGAAGCTGTTCTCCGCCGACGCCGGCAATCTGAGCGGGCTGGACACGACGGTCGGGACAGTCGGAGCAACAAACGCGTTCTCGTCCGGCCGCTCGAGGCTGCTGTACAACCTTGATAGCGCCGGCGACATCCGCGTCATATTGACCGACTGGAGCACCGGCAGCGGACACGGCGACTATGCCGTGCTGATCCCGGACGCGGCATTCGCCGGCGTCGCGGAGAGCCAGTTCATCTATCTCTATTCGGCCTTCGGAGATTCCGACGGCACGAATGGCGGATTCGAGGAATGGTACGTCCGCAAGCCCGCGAGCATCGACAATACCGCGACGGTGACGGCAAGCGCCGTCGTTCTCTCGGGCGAGACTGTCCGGGTCCGCGATAGCGACACCGCATCGGTCGCATTGGTGCAAACCGTCGACCCGGCCGGCGCTCTCACGACAAGTCCGGTCCCATTGGCGAGCACGGCCGTTACGACCAGTCCGTCCCCGACGGCAGATCCGCTTGTGACGAGCTCCGTGGCGGCGGCGGGCATCAATATCGCCGAGACGCCCACCACCGTGGTCGATCCCGGGACGCTCAACGTGACGGACAGTATCGGCGTGACCAAGGGCAACGGCGTCAAGGCCAGCGGCCAGACCACGAACCCCGCCAACCCTGGGCTCGGCGTCGACAACGGCGCGAAGGCCTCGGCGGCCACCGCCACCCCGACGGCGACCCAGCCCAGCGATGCCCAGCCGGCGGTCGGTGGCTCGTTCGTCTCGCTGGCGGGTACGGCGGGTACTGCTTCCGCAACGGGGGTCCCGAGCGACCAACCCGCGGCGCAACAGCAGGCCTCGGTGTCGTCGGCCAAGGTCAGCCCGGCCCCGACGATCGACTGGAGCAAGCCAATTGAAATGACGGTTAATCAGGCGGCCGGGCCGGTGATTTCGCCGGTGTGGATTGACGATTTCCTCAATCACCTCGGGCAGAGCGAAAAGGAGCGCAATCCAAACGCAGCCATCCGGGTGCGTCCAGCCTCGACAAGCGTAGCCAATCACGCGTAAGCAGTTCGTCAGTACAGCGTAAGGTAACAGGAGTGGTATCAGCGATGACAGCGCAGTTGTTGATTTACGAGACCGTGGTTCACCTGTCGGCCGCGCGCCATCGGGACTGCGCGGTGGAGATCGGAGGCAACTACGGCTTCAGCCGCAAGACGAACTCGGTGCCGCTGATGGCGGTGGAGTTTCCGTTCGCCGCATCCGAATACGCCATCGTCTTCGCCGGCACCAAAGAGCAGTTCATGCCTGCGGTGATCCTCGGGGTAAGGGAAAGCGAAAACCTCTACCTCTCGCAGGACGCGAAGTGGGATGCCAAATATATTCCGGCGTTCGTCCGGCGGTACCCGTTCGTATTCTCGGACAGCCCGGACAAGCAAAGGCTCCTGCTCTGCATCGATGAAGCGTTCTCTGGCTTCAACCGGGAAGGTCGGGGCCAGAAGCTGTTTGGCGCGGACGGCAAGCCGACTCCGTACGTCGAGGAAATCTTGAAGTTCCTGCAGGAGTTCCAGGCGGGATACGCGCGCACGCAGGCGTTCTGCGAGAAGGTGCGCGAGCTCGATCTGCTCGAGCCGATGCAGGCGCAGGTCGAAATGGCATCGGGCGAGAAGCTGTCGCTGGCCGGGTTCATGGCGGTGAACCGCGCGAAGCTCAAGGCGCTGCCGGGCGACAAGCTCGCCGAGTTGGCGAAGACCGACGAACTGGAGCTGCTTTATCTCCACCTGCAGTCGATGCGCAATTTCCAGACGCTGCCGGGCCGCCTTGCGGTGGTTCGAGGAGCCGGCACGGACCGGGATCGCGAGCCTGCAGCGGCCAAGGAGGCGGAAGACAAGAACGCCAAGCCGCGGGCGTCGCGAGCCAAGGCGTGATCCAGGCGGGCGAGATTGTCGGGGCAGCGCATGCGCTGCACGGGCGTCTTGCCCGTTGGAGGTTGTCACACGTTCGGTGTGCCATGTGTTCGGGTAAGGGAGCTCGCGAGTCGGCCCCGTTCGGCTCTCGCGCTGCGCGGACGGCAAGCAGGCGACGATGACTGACGCTGCGCCGATCTATCGCATTACCGAAGACGCCACCCGGGCCGAAACGACGGCCTGGGCCAGGTTCTCCGCGGCCAAGGACAGTGCGGAATTCTGCACGAGCTGGCTCGCGATCCTGTGCATGCAGATCGAGCGGGTGAACGGTGGGCTGCTCCTGCTCGGGCCTGACAAGGACGGCGCATATGTGCCGGCCGCGGTCTGGCCGCATGCCGGCCGGGATTTGCAATACCTCAGCTCGGCCGCCGAGCGCGCGCTGACCGAGCGGCGCGGGATCGTCACCTCCGACGAGGGATCGGGAGCGGCGCGCGACCAGCGCACATTCGTCGGTTACCCGATCGAGGTCTCCGGCGTGCTGCATGGCGCGGTCGTGCTCGATGTCGCGCCCAACTCCGAACTGGTGGTGCAGCGCGCATTGCGGCTCGTGCATTGGGCCAGCGCCTGGCTGGTCGATCAATTCCGCAAGCGTGAGCTCGATGAGCGGAAAGCCCAGCTCGCCCGGATGGCGCTGGCAATGGATATCGTTGCCACCGCGATGCAACAGCGCCACTTCACGGCTTCGGCGCTCGCGGCCGCCAACGAGCTCGCCGGCCGGCTCGGCTGCGACCGGGTCAGCATCGGCCTGGAGAAATCGGGCAGCGCCGAGGTACAGGCGATCTCCAACACCGCGACCTTCGACCCGAAGATGGACCTGGCCCGGCGCATCGGCGACGCCATGGACGAGGTGCTGGATCTCGACGTCGCCCTGCTCTATCCGCCGCGCGACGATGTAGAGGGCGCCGCACTCGCGCACTCCGAGCTTGCGCGAGAGCACCGCAACGTTGCGGTCTGCTCGGTACCGCTTGTCGACAATGGGCGCACGACCGGTGTGCTCACCCTCGAGCGAAGCAACGGCGAAGTGTTCGACGCCGAAACGGCCGAGCTGTGCAAGACGGTCGGTGGGCTCCTCGGACCCGTGCTGGCGCTGAAGCGCGACAGCGAGCGCGGCCTGGTGCGCCACACCGGCGCGTCGCTTCAGTCCGGAATGCAGGCGCTGTTCGGCCCGCGTCATCCGGGCGTCAAGCTGATCG
Source organism: Xanthobacteraceae bacterium (assembly GCA_035277225.1). Lineage (GTDB taxonomy): Bacteria > Pseudomonadota > Alphaproteobacteria > Rhizobiales > Xanthobacteraceae > PALSA-894. Next base: position 5,069 of record DATEKY010000247.1, on the reverse strand, counting down.
CAGTTGCGCTCGTCGCCATCGTGCTCTTCTTCAGCTTCGTCACCGGCACACATCGCGTCGCGGCGAAGACCGTGATCGAAGGAGCAGTCCAGCGGGTCGCCGCCGCGCCGTTCGACGGATTCATCTCGCAGAGTTTCGTGCGCGCCGGCGACACGGTTCGCGCGGGTCAGGTCTTGGCCCGCCTGGATGACCGGGATCTCAAGCTCGAGCAAAAGCGGCTGTTGTCGGAACAGGAGCAGCTCACCCGCCGGCACCGGCAAGCACTGGCAACGCAAGATCGCGCCACGATGGCGATCATTTCGGCCCAGATCGACCAGGTCGAGGCCATGCTCTCGCTCGTGACCGACAAGCTCTCCCGCGCCACGCTGCTTGCCCCCTTCGACGGCATCATCGTTTCCGGCGACCTGAACCAGCTGCTCGGAACGCCGGTCGAGCTCGGCAAGGTGCTCTTCCAGATCGCGCCGCTGGACAGCTATCGGGTGATCCTGCAGGTCGAGGAGCGCGATATCGCATATGTGAAGGTCGGCCAGCCGGGCGAACTGACGCTGTCCGGCATGCCGCACCAGCACATGGACTTCTCGGTCGAGCAGATTACGCCGGTGTCCACCGCGCAGGACGGCCGCAACTATTTCCGCGTCGAGGCGCGTCTGCAGACGCCCTCCGAGCGCGTGCGGCCGGGCATGGAGGGCGTGGGCAAGGTCATCGCCGGCGAGAGCAGGCTGATCTGGATCTGGACGCACACCCTTTTCGACTGGCTGCGCCTGTCGATCTGGAAATGGCTGCCTTGACGATGAGGCCGCGATGACCGCTCCGCTGCTCAGCAGCTGGTGGTACCGGGTCGCGATGCGCAAACCCAAGCTGCGCTCCCACGCGCGGCTGCACCGGCACATTTATCGCGGCGAGGTCTGGTATCTCCTCCAGGATCCGGCGTCCTCCCGCGTCCACCGGTTCACGCCCGCGGCGCGCCTCGTCATCGCGCTGATGGACGGCAGGCATAGCGTCGGCGAGCTGTGGGAGCTTGCCAACAAGCATCTGGGCGAGGATGCGCCGACCCAGGACGAGTTGATCCAGTTGCTTGGACAGCTACATGCCGCCGACCTGCTGGAGAGCGACGTCACGCCCGATGTTGCCGAGCTGTTCGCGCGGAGCGAGCGCGAGGAGAGGGCGCGCCATTTCAGATCCTACGCCAACCCGATGGCGATCCGCGTTTCGCTGTGGGACCCGGACGCTCTGCTCAATCGACTCAACGGACTGCTGCGGCTGATCTGGGGCCGCTGGGGCGCGCTCGTCTGGCTCGCGGTTGTCGTGCCGGCGTTCTTCCTGATTTGGCCGCATTGGCCCGAGCTGAGCAATAACTTCAGCGATCGGGTGCTGGCGGTCAACAATCTGGTCGCCCTTTATCTCATCTTTCCCATGCTCAAGGCGCTGCACGAGCTCGGGCACGCCTCGGCCACCAAGGCCGGCGGCGGCGAGGTGCATGACCTGGGGCTCATCTTCCTGGTCCTCGTTCCGGTGCCCTATGTCGAGGCCTCGGCCTCGTCGGTGTTCAAGTCGAAGTATTCGCGCGCCGTCGTCGGCGCGGCCGGCATGGCCGTCGAGCTGTTCGTCGCGGCGATCGCATTTTACTTCTGGCTGATGATCGAGCCTGGACTGCTGCGCGCGATGCTCTTCAACGTGATGCTGATCGCGGGCGTGTCCACGCTTCTGTTCAACGGCAATCCACTGCTGCGCTACGACGCGTACTACATCCTGATGGACCTGATCGAAATCCCGAATCTGGCCGCGCGGTCGGCGCGCTACTGGGGATATCTGGTCGAGCGATACGTCCTGGGTGTTGAGGAAGTCGAGACACCGGAGGCCTCGCGCGCCGAGAAGGCGTGGTTCATCGTCTATGGTTTTGCCGCCACCCTCTATCGGATATTCGTGACGATACTGATCGCGCTGTTCGTCGCCGGCCAGTTCTTCTTCATCGGCGTGCTGCTCGCCATCTGGGCGGTCGGCGCGATGGCGATCTTCCCGGTGATCAAGGCGATCCGGCGCCTGGTGGAAAGCCCGCATCTGCGCAAGCACCGTGTCCGCGCGGTCGGCGTGACCTGTGCCATCGTGCTTGGCCTTGGCGGTTTCCTGCTCGCCGTGCCGATGCCGTACCACTCCCACGCCGAAGGCGTCCTGTGGCTGCCCGAGGAGGCGATGGTTCGGGCCGGCGCCAACGGGTTCGTGAGCGAGTTCCTGGTCGAGCCGGGGACACGGGTCGCGCAAGGTGATGCGCTGATCCAGACCCAGGACCCGACGGTCAGCGCCAAGCTGCGCCAGAGCGAAGCCAAGGTGGCGGAGCTGCAAGCCGAGTATGTAGGTCAGTTCGCCTCGGATCGGGCCAAGGCCCAGGTCGTTTTCGACAAGCTCGAAAGCGAACAGGCCAATCTCGCGCTGGCCCGCGAGCGGGTCGGCGAGCTGGTGGTGCGCGCCAAGACCGACGGCGTCTTCATCGTGCCGCAGGTGGTCGACATGCCGGGGCGCTTCTACCGCCGCGGCGAGCTCCTCGGTTATGTGGTCGGCAAGACCAATGCGCTTGCGCGCGTCGTGGTGCCGCAGGAAGCGGTCGACAAGGTGCGGGCCGCCACCGACCGCGTTCGCGTGCGTCCGGTAGACCGCCCGCAGCTGGCGCTCGACGGAAAGGTCCTGCGCGAGGTTCCTGCCGGTGGCGAATACCTGCCGAGTGCGGCGCTGGCGACCGAAGGCGGCGGCGAGATCGCGGTCGACCCGCGCGACCAGAAGGGCGCGAAGACGCTGCAGCGCATGTTCCAGTTCGATATCGAGCTCGCCGACGTCGGCCAGGTCGATCATTTCGGTCAACGCGTCTTCGTGCGGTTCGAACACCAGATGACGCCACTGTCGGTCCAGTGGTACCGCAGCATCCGGCTGCTTTTCCTGACGAGCTTCCATGTCTAGGTCTGCGATCGGATTTGATGCAGGCGAGTTGGAGGCCGGGCGGCCTTATGCCGAACGCGCGGATCGCGAGCCCCGCCTGCATGACCGCGTCGCCGAATTCCTGTTGACCAGGGCGCTCGAGCCGACCCGCGACTGGCTGCGCGATCCGGCGCAGGCGCTGCAGCGGATCGTGGACGCCGTCGACCGGCACGATCGGCTGTTGCGGATCGCAGCGGATGCCGACGTGGCATCGCAGGCGCGCGGCATGCGCCTGCGGCTGCGGCGTGACGGGTTCACGCCCGAACTCGTGGGCCATTGCTTCGCGCTGGTGCGCGAGGCCGCGTCGCGCACGATCGGCCGGCGCCACTACGACGTCCAGCTCATGGCGGGATGGGCCCTGCTTCAGGGCAAGATGATCGAAATGGCAACCGGCGAAGGCAAGACCGTCGCCGCGACATTGGCGGCGGCCACCGTCGCCCTCGCGGGTTATCCGGTGCACGTCATTACCGTCAACGACTATCTCGCTCAGCGCGACGCCGAGGAAATGGGCCCGCTCTATCGCTTCCTCGGCCTCACCGTCAGCGCCGTGGTGCAGGGCATGCCGAAGCCGGCGCGCCGCCAGGCCTATGCCAGCTCCATCACCTATTGCACCAACAAGGAGCTGGCATTCGACTATCTTCGCGACCGGGTCGCGCTGGCGCGGCGAAGCAGCAGGCTGCACCTCTCGCTCGAGAAGCTGTGCGGAAGCGCCTCGCGCGAGGACGACCTGGTGTTGCGCGGCCTGTACTTCGGGCTCGTCGACGAGGCGGACAGCATTTTCGTCGACGAGGCACGCACCCCGCTCATCCTGTCGTCGTCGACCGGCGCCGCCGACGAGAAAGCGCAGTGCGAGCAGGCGCTCGCCTTCGCGCAGCAGCTCGCTTCCGGTACAGATTACGTCGTCGACCTGGCGGAGCGGAGCGTAGCGCTGACCGCCGTCGGCCGCGACAGGCTCGCGGACTTCACCGCCGATCTGGATGGGGTCTGGACATCGGTTCGTGCCCGCGAAGAGCTGGTGGCGCAGGCGCTCAGCGCGCTGATCCTGTTTCGGCGCGACCAGCACTACGTCGTCAGCGAGGGCGCGGTGCAGATCGTCGACGAATCGACGGGCCGCGTGATGCCCGACCGCTCATGGGAGCGCGGGCTGCATCAGCTCATCGAGGTGAAAGAGCAGTGCGAGCCGACCCAGCGGCGTGAAACGCTCGCCCGCCTGACCTATCAGCGTCTGTTCCGGCGCTATATCCGGCTTGCCGGAATGACGGGTACGGCGCGCGAAGTGGCGCGCGAGATCCGGCGGGTCTACGGCCTCGAGACCGTGCGCATCCCGCTGCATCGGCCATCGCGCCGCGACTACGGGCGGCCGATCATCTGCGAGACGCGGGCGGAGAAGTGGCGCTGCGTCGCCGCCGCCGTGGAACGCCTGGCCGTGGCCGGCGGCCGCCCGGTTCTGATCGGCACACGCTCGGTGCAGGCATCCGAGGAAATCAGTGCCGTACTGGGAGAGCGCGGCGTCGCGCATGCGCTGCTGAACGCGAAGCAGGATCGGGAGGAGGCGAGCGTCATCGCGCTCGCCGGACAGGCGTCGCGGGTCACCGTGGCGACCAACATGGCGGGCCGCGGCACCGACATTCGCCTGGGCGACGACGTGGCGGAGCGCGGCGGGCTGCACGTCATACTGACCGAATATCATGAATCCCGGCGGGTCGACCGCCAATTGTTCGGGCGCAGCGCGCGTCAGGGCGATCCGGGCAGCTGCGAAGCGATCGTTTCCCTCGAGGACGATGTTTATTGGGTTTACGCCGCGTCGGCGACGGGTCTGTTCGAGCGCCTCGGCAGGATTGGTGCAAGGCTTCCCGATGCGTTCTATGATGGGCTTCGCTGGCTTGCTCAGTTTCGCGCCGAACGGCGCAATCGCGAGATACGGATGCACAACCTGCATCACGACCGACGTCTCGATCGTATGCTGGCGTTTTCCGGGAGGGGTGAATGAATCGCTCGCCAACCATGTTGCTTCTCTCGCTTGCGGCTGCCATCGCGCTGCCGGCGAGCGCCCTCGCGCAGAAATCCGCCGAAGGGTCGGATTGTCTGATTCAACCCAAAAT
>DATEKY010000246.1:0-2809 GCA_035277225.1 Xanthobacteraceae bacterium | reverse complement strand
AGACTTTGCGGTGCGATGTCGGCTCGGCCCTGCCGCTCTTGCGCGGCTCGGCGGGCCGTACCGCGGGTTGGCGCAGCTTGCCCACGGCGATCAGCCGGAAATTCACGATCTCGACCGGGTCGGCCGGATTGTGGAAGCCATAGGCGCGCTCATGCTCGGCGAAGAAACGCTGCCTGATCGCGCTCGCGTCCGGCAGCGGATCGGCGCTGCCAAGACCGATCGCCAGCTCGAAGTTCTGCCCGACATAGCGCGCGTCGAGCACGATATCGATGCTGCGGTTCTGCTGCGCGACGCCTTCGGTGTCGAACCAGTCGTTCGCCTGGCGTTTGAGTTCGTCGATGCGCGCGGTCACGTCGGCGCGGTGCTTGTCGCTGAGCGGCGTCACCGCGGTGCGCACGAAGGTCTCGCGCAGATCAGAAACAATCAAACCCTGCGCGCATAAAATGCCGGGCGCGAACGGCACGAGGCAGCGCGTGATGCCGAGGCTCTTGGCGACATCGGTCGCATGCAGAGGACCGGCGCCGCCGAACGGCAGCAGCGCAAACGCGCGCGGATCGTGCCCGCGCTCGACCGATACCGAGCGGATCGCGCGCACCATGTTGGCGACGACGATCCCGAGCATGCCGTGCGCGGTGCGCTCGATGGTGAAGCCGAGCCGCTCGGCCAGCGGCGCGATCGCCTTGCGCGCGAGGCTTTCGTCGAGAGCCATGTCGCCGCCGAGCAGGCCTTTCGGCGACAGCCGCCCAAGCACGAGGTTGGCGTCGGTGACGGTGGCCTCGGTGCCGCCGCGGCCGTAGCAGGCCGGGCCGGGCTGGGCTCCCGCGCTCTGCGGGCCCATTTTCATCAGCCCGTCGCGGTCGAACCAGGCGATCGAGCCGCCGCCCGCGCCGACCGCATTGATGTCCATCGAGGCGAGCCGGGCCGGATAGCCCTCGATCCATTTGTTGAACGTGGTGCCGGCGGTGTAGTTGCGCATCAGCGCGACGTCCGCGCTGGTGCCGCCCATGTCCAGCGAAATGACGTCGGCGACGCCGGAAAGCCGCGCCATGTGGATGGCGCCGACCGCGCCGGCTGCCGGGCCCGACAGCGCGGTGCGGATCGGCATGTGGCGTGCGCGCGCAACCGACATCAGCCCGCCGGAGGACTGGTTGATGCCGAGCGCGGCCTTCGGTGCCGCTTCGGACACTCCCTTCTGGAAGTCGCCGAGATAGCGGTCGATGACCGGCTGCAGGTAGGCGTTCAGCACCGAGGTCGAGAGCCGTTCGTATTCGCGGAATTCCGGCTGCACCTGCGACGAGATCGACAGGTACATATTCGGATAGGCCGCCTTGAGCGCTTCGCCGATCATGGCCTCGTGCGCGGGATTGAGGAACGAGAACAGCAGGCACACCGCGCAGGCATCCGGCTTCGCTGCGCCGATCGCCTGCACCAGCGCCGGCAGCGTGTCCGGCGATAGTGCACGGATTGCCTTGCCGTCTGCGGTGATGCGCTCGGGCGCCTCGAAGCGCAGTTCGCGCGGCACCAGCGGCGTCGGGAAGTCCTCCTGCAGGCTGAACACATGCGGACGGATCTGCCGGCCGATCTCGATCAGGTCGCGGAACCCCTCGGTGACGACGAGCGCGACCCTGCCGCCGCGCCGCTGGATCAGCGCATTGGTGGCGACGGTTGTGCCGTGCGAGAGCCGCGTGATCGCCGCAAGGTCGATGTCGTGGCGGGACGAAAGCTCGCGCAAGCCGGAAATCACCGCCAGCGCCGGATTGGCCGGCGTCGAGGGCACCTTGTGCAGGACGATGCGGTCGGTCGTGTCGTCGAACGCGAAAAAATCCGTAAAGGTGCCGCCGACATCGACACCGATCATCCAGGCCATCTTGCCGCCCGCGTTACTGACACTGCCATGATCTTGCAGGGTGCGGCGGCCAAGATCAATCGACGTGCGGTTGCCGGACAGGTGCCTTGCGTGAGGATTCGTTTACGCGACAATGCGCCCGGAAGAGGAAGCGCGGCTGTGCAATGACTTGGGTCGGGCAATCGATCGAGCGGGTGGAGGACGCGGCCCTGCTGACGGGGCGCGGACGCTATATCGACGATCTCGGCGTGCCGCCCGGCACCTTGCACGCCGCGGTGCTGCGCTCGCCGCATCCGCATGCGGCGATCCGTGCGATCGATGCCGCGGCGGCGCGCGGCGCCAGGGGCGTCGCGGCGGTGATCACGGCGGCGGAGGTGACCGCGCTCGGTGCGCCGCTGCTGGCCGGGGTCAAGGCCGCGATCCAGTGCTGGCCGATCGCGGTCGGACGCGTGCGCTATGTCGGCGAGCCGGTCGCGGTCGTCGTGGCGGCGGACCGCTATCTCGCCGAGGATGCGCTGGAACTGATTGAGGTCGACTACGAGCCGTTACCGCTCACCTTGCGGACCGCCGATGCGCTCAAGCCCGACAGCGCCGTGCTGCACGAGGGGCTCGGCTCCAACATCGCGAGCGACCGCTCGTTCCGCTACGGCGATCCGGAGGCCGCGTTCGCGTCCGCCGCGCATCGCGTCTCCGTCTCGGTCGACTACCCGCGCAACTCCTGCACACCGATCGAGACCTACGGGCTGATCGCCGACTACGATCCGGGCGAGGATGCCTACGACATCCTCGCGACGTTCCAGGGCCCGTTCAGCATCCATGCGGTGCTGGCGCGCGCGCTGAAAGTGCCGGGCAACCGGCTGCGCCTGCGCACGCCGCCCGATTCGGGCGGGAGCTTCGGCGTGAAGCAAGGCATCTTCCCCTACATCCCGCTGATGGGGATCGCGGCGCGCATCGCGGGCCGCC
>DATEKY010000245.1:0-6897 GCA_035277225.1 Xanthobacteraceae bacterium | reverse complement strand
GGGCTTTGCGAACGCGCCGCCGATGCTGGGTGAAGTCGTGCGCGTCATGAACGATGGCGCGCGCTGGTCGCTCGCGGTCGCGCAAGGCTTTGTGCGCAATCAGGGAGACGGCTGGGCCTGGACGCTCGATCGGTTCAGCCGCGCGCTCGACGATATCGCGACGCAAGCGGACGCCGAAGCGTCGGCGGACGAGGTCGCAGACTACAAGGCGATCGCCGCCATGATCGGCCGGCGGCTTGGCGAGATGCATGCCGTGCTGGCGCGGCCGTCCGAAGACGACGCATTCGCGCCTGAGATCGCCGCCGAGCGGGATGTCGATGCGTGGATTGCGCATGCCGTGACGCTTGTCGACCGCGCGTGCGCCTTGCTGAAAAAGAATGCCGCGTGGGACAGCGAAACGGTGGAGGCCGGGGCGAAGCGCCTTCTGTCACAACACGATGTCCTGACACGCGAGCTGCGGCGGCTGGCGAAAGCCGGTGTCGGCACCGCCATGACCCGCATTCATGGCGATTTTCACCTCGGTCAAGTGCTGGTGGCAAGCGGCGACATCTACATCATCGATTTCGAGGGCGAGCCCGGGCGCCCGCTGGCCGCGCGCCGAGCCAAGGCAAGCCCGCTGCGCGACGTCGCCGGGTTGCTGCGTTCGTTCGACTATGCGGCGGCCGCGACGCTCGATCCGAAGCGGATCACCGGCGCGCAAGTCCCGCACGAGCAGCGCGCCGAATTCGTCAGGCGCCTGCGCGACGGCGCCAAGCGCGCATTTCTCGAAGCCTACCGGGAAAGCCACGCGGGCGCGGAGAACACCGAACTGCTCGACTTCTTCCTGATCGAGAAGGCCGCCTATGAGCTCGCCTACGAGGCCGCGAACCGTCCCGCCTGGTTGCCGATCCCGATCGAGGGCTTGGCCGACCTCGTGCGCCCGCTCGCGCCGGCCGGAAGGAGCAAGCCATGAACGTCCGCGCGGCGCCGTCCGTACCCTCCCTCGACCGCCACGACACCGAAGCGCTTGCACACGCGCTGCATGGCGACCCGTTCCGCCTGCTCGGACCGCACGACACGCCGGCCGGGCCGGTCGTGCGTGCCTTCCTGCCGGGCGCCGAGTCGGTCGATGTGTTGCGCCGTTCGGATCGCGCGCGGATCGGCCGGCTCGAGGCGAGTGACAACGGCCTGTTCCAGGGCGTCGTCAGCGAGCGCACACCTTATCTTCTGCGCATCGCCTGGCCGGGCGCCGTGCAGGAAACGGAAGATCCCTACTCGTTCGGTCCCCTGCTCGGCGATATCGACCTGCATCTGTTCAACGAAGGCCGGCACTTCGAGCTCGCCAAGGCGCTCGGCGCCAACGTGGTGACGATCGACGGCGTACGCGGCACGCGCTTTGCTGTGTGGGCGCCGAACGCGGGGCGGGCCGCCGTGATCGGCGATTTCAATTCATGGGATGCGCGTCGCCATCCGATGCGGCTGCGCCACAGCGCCGGTATCTGGGAGCTGTTCGTGCCGCGCGTCGCCGAAGGCGCGCGTTACAAGTTCGACATCGTGGGCGCGGGCGGGATCCGTGTCACGCAGAAGGCCGATCCGGTCGCGCAGCAGACCGAGCTGCCGCCCGCGACCGCCTCGGTGGTGGCGAGCCCCGAGCCGTTCCGCTGGCGCGACGCCGAATGGATGCAAAGCCGCGCCGCGCGGCATGCGCCGGATGCGCCGCTGTCGATCTACGAGATGCATCTCGCGTCCTGGATGTGGCCGGCGCACGACGCGAGCGCTTCCACGCTGTGGGATGTCGCGATCGATCGCCTGATCCCGTATCTCGCCGACATGGGCTTCACCCATCTGGAGCTGTTGCCGATCACCGAGCATCCGTTCGGCGGCTCATGGGGCTACCAGCCGCTGAGCCTGTTTGCGCCGACCGCGCGCTACGGCACGCCGGAAGGCTTTGCGCGCTTCGTCGATGCACTGCATGCGGCCGGCATTGGCATCATCCTCGACTGGGTGCCGGCGCATTTTCCGACCGACGCACACGGGCTCGCACGCTTCGACGGCACCGCGCTCTACGAGCATCAAGATCCGCGCGAAGGCTTCCATCAGGACTGGAACACGCTGATCTATAACTTCGGGCGCCGCGAGGTGCAGGGCTTCCTGATCGCGAGCGCGCTGCACTGGCTCGAGCATTTCCATGTCGACGGACTGCGCGTCGATGCCGTCGCCTCGATGCTCTACCGCGACTACAGCCGCAAGGCCGGCGAGTGGGTGCCGAACGTGCACGGCGGACGGGAGAACCTCGAAGCCGTCGGCTTCCTGCGTCACCTCAATGCGGTCGTCCGCGAGCGCTGTCCCGGCGCGATGATGATCGCCGAGGAATCCACCGCCTGGCCCGGTGTCACGCAGCCCGCCGGCGAGCACGGTCTCGGCTTTTCCTACAAATGGAACATGGGCTGGATGCACGACACGCTGCAGTACATCGAGCGCGATCCGATCCATCGCGCCTATCACCACGACGAGATCACGTTCGGCCTGCTCTATGCGTTCTCGGAAAAATTCATCCTGCCGCTCTCGCACGACGAGGTCGTGTACGGGAAGCATTCGCTGATCGGCAAGATGCCGGGCGACCGCTGGCAGAAGTTCGCGAACCTGCGCGCCTACTACGGATTCATGTGGGCGCATCCGGGCAAGAAGCTGTTGTTCATGGGGGCTGAGATCGCCCAGTGGGGCGAGTGGAACCACGACGCCGAGATCGACTGGCGCCTGCTCGGCGAGCCGGACCACGCCGGCGTCCAGCGCCTGGTGCGCGACCTCAACCGGCTCTATCGCGCCGAGCCCGCGCTGCATGCGCGCGATACCGACAGCGGCGGCTTTCGCTGGGTGATCGGCGACGACCGATCGAACTCGGTCTACGCATTCTTCCGATTCGGCAACGAGGACGCCGAGCCGGTGCTCGTCGTCTGCAACATGACGCCGGCCCCGCGGCATCACTATCGCATTGGCGTGCCGCGCGGCGGGCGATGGCGCGAGATCGCCAACACGGATTCGGCGTTCTATGGCGGCAGCAACGCGGGGAACGATGGGGCGGTGCACACCGTTGAACACCCTGCGCACGGGGAGCCGCACTCGCTCGAACTGACGCTCCCGCCGCTCGCCACGGTGATGTTGCGGCCCGAGGACTGATCCATGGCAGGATTTCCGGACCGGCTCGCGCCGGGCTCGCCTTATCCGCTGGGCGCGACCTGGGACGGCCTCGGGACCAATTTCGCGGTGTTCTCGGCGCATGCCGAGCGCATCGACCTCTGCCTGTTCGACCCCTCCGGCAAGCGGCAAGTCGCGCAGTTCACGCTGCCGGAATTCACCGACGAGGTCTGGCACGGCTATCTTCCGAACGCACAGGTCGGCTCGCTCTATGGCTTTCGCGCCTACGGGCCGTATGAGCCGCAGCGGGGATTCCGCTTCAATCCGCACAAGCTGCTGCTCGACCCTTACGCGCGGCGCATCGCCGGCGAACTGAAATGGTCGGACGCGCTGTTCGGGCATCGCGTGAACTCGCCGCGCGCCGACCTGTCGTTCGACCGGCGCGACAGCGCGCCCGGCATGGTGAAGGCGGTCGTCACCGACGAGAGCTTCAACTGGGCCGATGACCGCCCGCCGAACGTGCCGTGGTCCGACACGGTCATCTACGAGGCGCATCTGCGCGGCTTGAGCATGCTGTGCGACGACATCCGCCCGAACGAGCGTGGCACCTTCGCGGCGCTCGCCGAGCCGAAGATCATCGATCACCTCCGCCGGCTCGGCATCACGGCGATCGAGCTATTGCCGATCCACGCCTTCGTGCAGGACCGCAATCTGCTGCAGAAGGGACTGCGCAACTACTGGGGCTACAACACGCTCGGCTTCTTCGCGGTCGAGCCGCGCTATCTGTCGGAAAATTCCGCGCACGAGATGCGCGTCGCGGTGCGGCGGCTGCATGCGGCCGGGATCGAGGTCATTCTCGACGTGGTCTACAACCACACCGCCGAGGGCAGCGAGATGGGCCCGACGCTCTCGTTCCGCGGCCTCGACAATTCGAGCTACTACCGCCTCGTCCCGGACAATCCGCGCCACTGCATCAACGACACCGGCACCGGCAACACGCTCAATCTCTCCAATGCGCGGGTCCTGCAGATGGTGATGGACTCGCTGCGCCACTGGGTGACGCAGTTTCATGTCGACGGCTTCCGCTTCGATCTCGGCGTGACGCTCGGGCGCGAGCCGCACGGCTTCGATCCCGGCGCTGGCTTCTTCGACGCGCTGCGCCAGGATCCGGTTCTTTCCCGCACCAAGCTGATTTCCGAGCCGTGGGACATCGGGCCGGGCGGCTATCAGCTCGGCCATCATCCGCCGGGCTTTGCCGAGTGGAACGATCGCTACCGCGACGCCATCCGCCGCTACTGGCGCGGCGATACCGGACAGCGCGGCGAAACCGCGGCGCGCATCGCCGGATCGAGCGATCTGTTCGATCGCCACGCGCGTCGCCCATGGGCCTCGGTGAACTACGCGGCCTCGCACGACGGCTACACGCTGGCCGATGTGGTGAGCTACATCGAGAAGCACAATCAGGCGAACGGCGAGGAGAATCGCGACGGCCACGGCGACAATTTCTCGGCCAACTGGGGCGTCGAGGGGCCGACCGACGATCCGCAGATCAACGAAACGCGCGCACGTGTGCAGCGCGCGCTGCTCGCCACCGTGATGTTCTCGCACGGCACGCCGATGCTGCTGTGCGGCGACGAGTTCGGCCGCACGCAGCAGGGCAACAACAATGCCTATTGTCAGGACAACGAGATTTCCTGGCTCGACTGGAAAAAGGCCGAAACGCCGGAGGCAACAGCCCTCGCGGCCTATGTGGCACGTCTGGCGCAGCTGCGGCGCGAAAACCCCGTGCTGCGCAGCCGCCACTTCCTGCACGGCAAGGACGAGCCCGCGCCCGGCATTCTCGATATCGCCTGGTTCGATACGCACGGCGAAATCATCTCGAGCGAATCCTGGAATAATCCGGAAAAGCGCTTGTTCGCCTTGCGCCGTGCCTCGCGGATCGAGGACGGAACCGTTCCGGTGCTCACCCTGTTTCTCAATCCGAGCGATCAGGATCGCGTCTTCCGCCTGCCGACGCAGAACGTGCCGACACGCCTGCTGATCGACAGCGCCGCGCCGGACAAGCCCGAGAGTGACATTGTGGGCGAGGAGATCACCGTCGCGACGCGCAGCGCCGTCCTCACGAAAAGCGTACTGCAGACCGGCGCGTCATGACCTCGTTCGCGCGACAACTGCCGTTCGGCGCGAGTCTCATTGAAGGCGGCACGCGCTTCCGGCTCTGGGCGCCGCGGCAGCAGCAGGTTTCAGTGCAGATCGAAGGCCGCGAAGCGGCGCCGATGCGGCGGCTCGCCGATGGCTGGTTCGAGACCGAGGCGGATTGCGGCGCCGGCACGTCGTACCGCTATCTTCTCGAGTCGGGACTTGCGGTGCCCGATCCCGCGTCGCGCGCGCAGGCGGACGACGTGCACGGGCCGAGCCTCGTGGTCGATCCGCGCGCCTATCGCTGGCGCAACGCGGATTGGCGCGGGCGGCCGTGGCACGAAACGGTTCTGTACGAACTGCATGCCGGGTTGCTCGGCGGCTTCGCCGGCGTGCAGCGCGAACTTGCGCGCCTCGCCGAACTCGGCGTCACGGCGGTCGAGCTGATGCCGGTCAATGATTTTCCAGGGCAACGCAACTGGGGTTACGACGGCGTCTTGCCGTTCGCACCGGATCGCGCCTACGGCTCGCCCGACGATCTGAAGGCGCTGGTCGATGCCGCGCACGATCATGGCCTGATGATCTTCCTCGACGTCGTCTACAATCACTTCGGGCCGGACGGAAACTACCTCGCGAGCTATGCCGACTTCTTCCGCGACGACGTCTCGACGCCATGGGGCGCGGCGATCGACTTCCGCCGCGCGGAGGTGCGGCGCTTCTTTACCGAGAACGCGCTCTACTGGCTGATCGAATACCGCTTCGACGGCCTGCGTTTCGATGCCGTGCAGGCAATCACCGAAGCCGACTGGCTCGACGAGATGGCGGCCGCGGTGCGCGCCTCGGTGGAGAAGGATCGCCACGTCCATCTCGTGCTCGAGCATGACGGAAATGTCGCGGATCATCTGCGGCGCGACTTCGACGCGCAATGGAACGACGACGGCCATCACGTGCTGCACGTGATGCTGACCGGCGAGCGCGAAGGCTACTACGTCGACTATGCCGACGGCGTGGGGGCGCGGCTCGCGCGCTGTCTCGCCGAAGGCTTCGTCTATCAGGGCGAGGCGTCGGCGCATCGCAAAGGCGAGCCGCGCGGCATGCCGAGCCGCGATCTGCCGCCGACCGCCTTCGTGCTGTTCCTGCAGAATCACGACCAGATCGGCAACCGCGCCTTCGGCGATCGCCTGACGGAGAGCGTGAAGCCGGAAGCGCTGGAAGCCGCGATCGCGCTGCAGTTGCTCTGCCCGCAGATCCCGCTCATCTTCATGGGCGAGGAAACCGCAAGCACCTCGCCGTTCCAGTTCTTCACCGATCATCACGGCGAGCTCGCCGATGCGGTGCGCGAGGGGCGGCGGCGCGAGTTCGCGAGCTTTGCGGCGTTCTCCGATCCGGCGCGGCGCGCGGCGATCCCCGATCCGAACGCGTCCGAGACGTTCGAGCGCTCGCGGCCGCGGGGCGATGCGGAGCGCGGCGCGGACCGGGCCGCGCTCTATCGGCGGCTGCTCGCGTTGCGGCGCGACCGGATCGTGCCGCATCTCAGCGGTGCCAGGGCGCTCGGCGCCGAGCCGATCGGCCCGTCGGCCGTGCTGACGCGATGGCGACTGGGCGACGGTTCGATCCTCACGCTTTCGACAAATCTCGGGGCTG
>DATEKY010000244.1:0-3228 GCA_035277225.1 Xanthobacteraceae bacterium | reverse complement strand
CGCCTGGAATGCATCGACGGCTCCGCCACCGCGCGCCGCTTCTAGAGCGATCCGGAAAAGTGGCTACCGGTTTTCGGGCAAGATCACGCTCCACCAATAGCCATTAACCACCCGCCCGGTCTGCCGCGCGCGCTTCGCGCGCTGGCACGCATTTCGCGGAGTTGTCCGCGGAATCACAAAGGGCCGTCCCGCATTGGGACGGTGGACGGCGATGACGATCCTGCCTCACTCGATGCTTGTCGCCGCACGGCCGGCGCGCTGGTGGAGCGCGTTCGCGCGGTCCACCATCGGCATCGTCAGCGTGGCAGCCGATGCTGCCGTCATCATCGGCCTCTCGGTGCTGATCGGGCTTGCCTATCACCTCGCGATCTATGGAAGCGTCGGGCCTCTGCGCGGCTTCGTCGCGGTCGGCGCCAGCGCCGCGGGCGTCTTCGTGCTGCCGTCGCTCTTCCGCGGCGAGTACGCGCTGAGCCACTACCTCTCGTTCCGCTCGCACGCGCGGCGCGCCTTCGCGTACTGGAACATGACCTTCGTGGTGCTGCTTGCGCTGGCCTTCGTGACACGCGCACTCGACGACTATTCGCGCGCCTCGATGATCCTGTTCTACGCCATGGGCCTGCCGGCTGTCGTGCTCGCTCGCTATGCGCTGGTCTCGACCGTGATCCTCGGCAGCAAGGTCGGCCTCGTCACCGCGCAACGCGTATTCCTGATCGGCACCGCCGAGGACATCGGCGCATTCGTGCGGCGCTATCAGCCGTGGAATTTCGGACTGCACACGATCGGCGCGGCGCCGCTGACGCGGCCCGATGCGCGCGCCACGCCGGAGCAGCGCCGCACGGCGGTCGCCGCCGACCTGCGCCACGCGATCGACACCGCGCGCCGGTTGCGTCCGGACGCGGTCTACATCGTGACACCGTGGTCGGAAACCGCGACGATCCAGGAGTGCGTTGACGAATTCCTCAACATCCCGGTCGAGATCCATCTCGGCCCCGAGCGCATTCTCGACCGCTTCGAGAACGTGAGCATCGTCAAGCACGGCTCGATGGCAAGCCTGCAGCTCACGCGCGCGCCGCTCACCAGGTCGGAGCGGGCGCTCAAGCGCGTCTTCGATGTGGCGGTCGCGGCCGGCGTGCTGGTCGTGCTCTCGCCGCTGCTCGCGCTCACCGCGCTGCTGATCTGGCTCGAGAGCGGCCGCCCGCTGTTCTTCCGGCAGCGCCGCTATGGCTTCAACCAGCAGGAATTCCGCATCATCAAGTTCCGCACCATGACGACGCTGGATGACGGCGACGTGGTCCCGCAGGCGCGGCGCAACGATCCGCGCGTCACGCGCTTCGGCCGCTTCCTGCGCAAGTGGAACATCGATGAGCTGCCGCAGCTGATCAATGTGCTCAAGGGCGACATGTCGCTGGTCGGCCCGCGCCCGCACGCGCTGTCGCACAATCGCGAGTACGAGCAGAAGATCGCGCTTTACGCGCGCCGTCACAACGTGCTGCCGGGCATCACCGGCTGGGCGCAGGTCAACGGCTTCCGCGGCGAGACCGACACCGACGAGAAGATGAGGCGCCGCGTCGACCACGACCACTACTACATCGACAACTGGTCGCTCTGGCTCGACCTGCGCATCCTGCTGCTGACGCTGTTCTCGCGCGGGCACTGACGCGCAAAGACTACTTCCCACTCAGCCACCGCGTGAATCCCACGTCGGTCGCCGCCGCGCGGCGGTACATCTCGCGGTAATAGGGCTCGAGCCGTTCCGCCGCCTGCGCGGTCTCGGCCAGTTCGTGATGCAGCGCGGCGGTGCGCTCGCGGATCTCCGCGCGGATCGCCGCTTCGTCCACGCTCAGGATCTTGCCGCGTTCCGCCACCACGCGGCCCGCTACCATCGTCAGCGTCACCGCGCTGCCGTTGGCGCAATAGACCAGCTGATTGCGGATATCGTTCAGCGGCGTGAACGCCGGGTGATCGAGATCGAGCAGGATGAGGTCGGCCTGCTTGCCCGCTTCGAGCGAGCCGATCTCCGCGCGCCGCATCCCGCGAGCGCCGCCGCGCAGCAGGCAGTCGATAATTTCCCGCGGCTGCGGCCATGTCGCATAGTCCGGATCGGCGACGCGATGGATCAGGCTCGCCATCTTGGCGACCGCCCACATGTCGGTCGAGTCGTCGGCCGCCTTCTCGTCGCTGCCGAGCGCGATCGGGATGCCGGCGTCGCGCAGCTTGCGGAACGGCATGATGCCGCTGCCGAGCTTGAGATTGCAGATCGGATTGTGCGCGACGACGCAGTCGGCATCCGCCAGCAACGCGATGTCGTCGTCGTCGACCCAGATCGCATGGATCGCCATCACGCGCTCGTCGAGGAAACCGAGGTCGTGCACGTGGCGGACCAGCGACTTGCCCCAGCGCGTCTGTCCGAGCACGCGCTGTGTCTTGGTTTCCAGAAGATGGATGTTGAACGGCAGATCGTGCTCGCGGCTGAACGCTGAGAGGAACGCGAAATAGTCCTCGCTCACGCGCTGCGGCGCCGAGTTCGACATCGCGACGCGCAACCGCCCGTTCTCCGCGCCGTGCCACGTGAAACAGAACCAGCGATAGAGATCGATCAATTCAGCCGTGCTGGCGCGCGGCGCGCGCTCCATCTCGGCGCGGATATCCGCCGGAAGCAGTTCGCCGAGGAAGGGGAGCTTGTCGTACTCGATCAGGTTCTGGTGATTGATCGCGACCGTCGCGCGCAGGCCTGAGTCCGCATAGGCGCGCATCAGCGCGGATATCGAATCCTGCGTCGGATAGGGGTTGTGGAATGCATCGTCGTGCACCGCCGTGACGCCGCATTTCAGCATCTCGATCGCGCCGAGCATGGTCTGCAGGTAGGTCAGCCGCGCATCGGGCTTCGCGGTGCCGGCGGGCGGCACTTCGAACAGCATGAACAGCTCGAGCGGCCGGTTCGCGAGCGCCCCGGCAAGGAAGCTCGCCTGCGAATGGAAATGCCCGTTGATCAATCCGGGCATCGCGAGCCTGCCGGTCGCTTCGATCACCGTTGCACCTTCCGCGCCTGGCAGCGGGCCCGGACCGATCGCTGCGATGCGCGGGCCTTCGATCAGGATGTCGGCACGCGGGTGCTCGCGGTCCTGCGCGTCGAAGGTCAGCACGCGGGCGTTGCGGATCAGCGTCTTCATCGGCGGGTTCCACGGGTCGGCGTCAATCTGCCATACGCCAAGTCAGCGTCCGGGTCTT
>DATEKY010000243.1:0-2157 GCA_035277225.1 Xanthobacteraceae bacterium | reverse complement strand
GGTCGCCGAAGCGAACAAGGCGCTGGAGCTCTCGCTCCATACCATGATCTTCTCCGACAACGTGCCGATCGAGGACGAGGCGGCGCTCAAGCGCAAGGCGCGCGAACGCGGTCTGTTCGTGATGGGCCCGGATTGCGGCACGGCGATCATCGGCGGCGTGCCGCTCGGCTTCGCCAATGTCGTTCCGCAGGGCGACATCGGCATCGTCGGCGCCTCGGGCACCGGCATCCAGGAGGTCGCGTGCCTGATCGCACGCGCCGGCCGCGGCGTCAGCCATGCGATCGGCACCGGCGGGCGCGACCTCAAGGCCGAAGTCGGCGCGATCACGACGCTGATGGCGATCGATGCGCTCGACGCCGACGCGCGCACCAAGCACATCGTGCTGATCTCGAAGCCGCCGGCCGCATCGGTCGCCAGGCTGGTGCTCGATCGCGTGGCGCAAAGCGCCAAGCCGTTCACGATCTGCTTTCTCGGGGCAGACGACATCGCGGTGCCGCCGAATGCGCGCGCGGCCGCGACCCTGAAGGGTGCGGCCGACCTCGTCGTCGGAGGATCGGTGGCAAGCTGGGCACAGCAGCCGTTGCCGGGCCTCGCCCGAACCGGGCTGGTGCGTGGGCTGTTCGCGGGCGGGACGCTGTGCAGTGAAGCGCAGATCGTATTCCGCCAGGCGGGGCTGGCGGTCGCGTCGAATGTGCCGGTGCCGGGCGCTTCGGCCATGGCCGATGCGCCTAACGGTCATGTCATGATCGATCTTGGCGACGACGAATTCACGCGCGGGCGCCCGCATCCGATGTTCGAGCCGTCCGTGCGCGATGCGCCGCTCGCCGAAGCGCTGGCCGATCCACGCGTCGGCGTGATCCTGCTCGACGTCGTCCTCGGCTATGGCGGCCATCCCGACCCCGCGGGCCATCTGGCGGCGTTTCTGGCCGAGCGACCACGCCACCCGCTGATCGTCGCATCGGTCACCGGCACCGATGCGGACCCGCAGCCGCGCAGCGACCAGGTCGACAAACTTGCCGCGGCTGGTGTCATCGTCGCGGACTCCAACGCGGAGGCGACCGAAGCGGCGATTGCGGCGCTCGGCGCCGATACGCAACGCCGCGGCGCCGCCGCCGGACAATGACTCGCAGCATCGCGATCCTGCGATCCGGCGTGCTGGCGCAGGCGTTCTGCCGCAACACGGCGCGCGCGACCGTCGAAGCCGTTTTCGACCGCAGCTTCTATCTGCGTTCCGGCGACGATTTCATCTGTGTCGGCGAACCCGAGATCGGCAACGGTCCACTGACGTTGATCGGGCGTCTCGGCGCCTTGCCGGATATGCGACCGCGGCAGCCAGCCGAGGTCAGTGAGCGGCGGATTCTCATCGACGGACGCATTCGGCTATCGCTCGACGGAAGCGAGACTTGGCGGGCGCCGCGGTGGCTAGCAGGCCCGTCGCCGGACCGGTTGATCGAGACGTGCGCGACGCTCGCACAACGCGCCGCGATCGATGCGCCGGAGGCAGGATTCGCGCGTCTCCCGCAGATCGCACGGGCGCGCATTGCGCGGTTCGAACGCTGGCTATCCGATGTGCTTGCCGGACATGCAGGGAGCGCGAGCGATGCGGTCGGTTTGCTCGGGCTGGGACCGGGGCTCACGCCGTCGGGCGACGATGTCCTCGCCGGCGCGCTGGCGGCACTCGATGCGATCGGCGAACGCGACGCGCATGCGGCGCTGGCGCGCGCGATCGTCGACACCCTGCCGGGCACGACGTCGCCGCTCAGCGCATGCTTGCTGCGCGCGGCCGCGGCGGGGCAGATCGGCGAAAGTCTTTACCGCGCGGTGTCGGCGGCGATCGCCGGCGACGTCGATGCGGCGATCGCGGCAGCGGAGGCCATCGGTCACAGTTCCGGATGGGACATGCTGGCCGGCGTCACGACCGCGCTGCGCGTTGCCGCCCGGCGCCCTCACGCCGGCGCGTTGTCGTAAACCTGGTACGCGGCATCGACCGCGGCGCCGGCCGGCAGCTTGACGCCGTTGCGGCGCAGCACCGCCTCGAGCGCGGTCAGGCAGCGCAGCACGTTCGACTTGCGGCACACATAGCCCATCGTGCCGATGCGCCAGATCTTGCCGGCGAGCGGCCCGAACGATGTGCCGATCTCGATGCCGAAGTCCTGC
>DATEKY010000242.1:0-7281 GCA_035277225.1 Xanthobacteraceae bacterium | reverse complement strand
TGATCTTGCCGGCGGTATGGCCCAAGCGCACCCCGAAAGGTGGAAATCCTGATAGCCGGATAGAGCTGGCACAGCCTCGTGGCCAGATGCTTTGCCCTTTCGGTACGACCAGCATGCGCGTGACTCGCCACGCCGATCCGGAGCGCCGCGAGGCGATCGGGGTTGTCTGCCAAGGCCAGGTCGGCCCAGCTTGATGCCTCGTCATTGCGGTCGACGAAGAAATGCGCGTGAGCCGTCCCGACCTGCATGAGCGGAAGAGACGGATCGAGCGGGCTCAGACGCATCGAGTGCGCGAAGTGTTCGATCGCAGCTTCCGGCTCGCCGAGCCAATTCTTGATCCATCCGCTCGCATTTCGCGTCGATGAAAGGTTCGGATTGAGGCCGATGGCGCGCTCGGCATTGGCTGCGCCCTCGTCGAGTTCTCCGCAGACATAGGCGATAGCCAGTCCGGCAAAACCGAGCGCAGCCGCATCGTCCTTGCCGGACCGGACGGCGCGCCTTGCGAGTCGCGCTGCTTCAACTTCCTCTTCCCGCAGATCGGTAAACCAGCCAAAGCTCTTGCGCCGAAAATGGCCCATCGCCGCCATGGCGTAGCCCAGGCCCAGATCAGGGTCGAGTTCGTTCGCACGCCGCCACGATTGCAAAGCCTGGTCGGTCGATTCTCTGGACCATTGATAGTAGCTCGCCATCCCGCGCAGGAAATGGTCGTAGGCGTCGAGGTCGTCGGTCTTGCGTTGAGCGCGCACGATCTCGGCGTGCTCAAGCTTTGGGGCAATTGCACCCACTACCCCTTCCGTCACCCGGTCCTGCAGCTCGAAGACATCGCCGAGCGTGCCCTCAAAGCGATTTGCCGCAAGGCTTGCTCCAGTGGCCGTATCGATGAGCTGCGATGCTATGCGCAACCGTTCAGCCGACTTGCGAACGCTGCCTTCGAGCACATAGCGGACACCGAGCTCGCGCCCGACCTGCTTGATGTCGACGCTCTTGCCTTTGTAGACGAAGCTTGAGTTGCGTGCGATCACAAACAACCAGCGCAATCGCGAGAGCGCCGCGATGATGTCCTCGACGACACCGTCGGCAAAATACTCTTGCTGCGAATCCTCGCTCAGGTTGGTGAAAGGCAGGACCGCAATTGACGGCTTGTCGGGAAGGGCGAGCGCAGGTCGGGGAGTCGCCCTTGAGAATTCGCCCGAAATCGCAGCATCGGATGCCGGCGCTTCGCGCACCGCACCGATGAAGCGGAAGCCCTTGCGCGGCAGCGTCTTGATCAGGCGTTGATCCTCGCCGCTGTCCCCGACTGCGCTCCTTGCCACGTTCAGCCGGGTCGTCAACGCCGCATCCGATACCGCACGTCCCTGCCAGATCGCCTGGATCAGGTCGTCCTTGCTCACCACACGTGCGCGGTTGTCGATCAGATATGCCAGAAGATCGAAAACCTGAGGCGCCATCGGAACGGCATCGGAGCCACGGTGCAGTTCGCGCTGGTCCGTGTCGAGCGCATAATCTTCGAAAAGGTAGCGCAAATCGCCGCTCTCCAGCCGCAGGTGCCATCAGACTAGCACGTTGGCCTCGAAAAATGAGGCTTCGGTGAGCGAAATGTAAGGCGGCTGTTAAGCGCGCGGCGGCGTCACCAGGCACAGTGACCTTGCATTCACTGCGACGCTGGAGGCGAAGATGATCAGTCATGACGGCATGCTGCGGGACCCGCGGGCCTTTGAAGTCGATCCCTCCTGGTATCAGTCCTATTGGCATCAGCAGCCTCGGCCGGCGTCGCGCAAATCTGTCCGGCGGCCTCTTCGGCTCTTCATGTGGGCTGCTGTCTTCTGCGCCGGCGCGTACTTCGTGCAATAGCGAAAGCGGACTACCCCGCGATCACCGAGTACGGCAGGAAGCCGATCGTCTGGCCGGGCGCGATCTCGGTCACGTCGTCGGCAAGCTCTGCAAGTCCGTCGGTCGCGGTGAGCGACGAGATCACGCCGGCGCCGTCCTGCGGATGCTTGTGCGCCTCGTAGATGCCGTCCGCGCGTCGCGTCAGCGACACACGCACGTATTCACGCCGGCCCTTCTTCTTGCGATAGGCAAAGCCCGATGCGACCGGCAGCGCGATCAGCGGCTCAGGCATCGCGCCCGCAAGCCGCAATAATAGCGGCCGCACCACGCGCGCGAAGGTAACGAAGACCGCGACCGGATTGCCGGGCAGTCCGGCGAACGCCGTGCCCTTGAGCACGCCCATCGCGACCGGGCGTCCGGGCTTGATGGCGACGCGCCAGAACACGAGCTTACCGGCCGCTTCGATCGCGGCGCGCACATAGTCGGCCTCGCCGGTCGAGACGCCGCCCGAGGTGAGCACGAGGTCATGCCTCTGCGCCGCGTCGGCGAGCCGCGCGTTGAGCGTGGCCGGATCGTCTCGCAAGATGCCAAGGTCGCTGATGTCGACACCGAGCTGCGCCAGCAGCCCGCGCAGCAATTCGCGGTTCGCGTCATATAGGCCTGCGGCCGGAAGCGCCACGCCCGGCTCGACGATCTCGTCGCCGGTGGAAAAGATCGCGACCCGCACGCGCCGCCGCACCGGCAGACTCTGAAGCCCAAGCGCCGCCGCCATGCTCAGGTCCTGCGGCTGCAGCCGCCGTCCGGCGCGCAGCGCCACCGAGCCGCGCGCGACATCCTCACCGGCCAGTCTCCGGTTGGCGCCGCGCTTCAGGCCCGGCGGAACGATCACCGTTTCGCCCTCGGCACGCACGTCTTCCTGCATGAATACGGTGTCGGCGCCCTGCGGCATCGGCGCCCCGGTGAAGATGCGGATCGCCTCACCTGCGCCGATCTCTCGCGCCGCGGCGCGTCCGGCGGTCAGGCGGTCGACGATGGCGAGCGCCGTCTCTCCCGTCGTGCCCAGGTCGGCGTGGCGCGCCGCATAGCCGTCGACCGCCGAGTTGTCGAACGGCGGCAGATCGATCGGCGCCGTCACATCGGCGGCCAGCACGCGTCCGCGCGCTTCCTTCAGCGCGACAATCTCGGTTTCGGCCACCGGCGTGACGCGCTCGGCGATCAGCCGCTCGACCTCGTCGATCGCGAGCAGCGGCCCGCCGAATGCAAAGCAGTCGTCGGTGAGCTGGGCCATCAGGCGCTCCGCACCCGTGCCACGACAGTATCGAGCGGCAAAGCCTTCGCGACCAGGATGTCCGACACGGCCTCGATGTCGTCGAGCGACACCACCGGCACTTTTGCCTCGAGCGGCCTGTCGCTCGCGATCGCGACGATGTTCTCGTCGCCGGGATGCAGCGGCGGCTTCTTCACCGCAGCACGAAAAACTTCCAGCTTCGGATGCGCCTGCGTCTTGAAGCCCTCGACCAGCACCAGATCGACCGGCGAAAGCTTTTCCAGCAGCACGTCGAGCGTCCACTCGCGCTGGCCGCGTAGCTCGTGCATCAGCGCGAAACGGTTGGCCGACGAGACCAGCACCTCGGTCGCGCCCGCCTCGCGGTGCGTGTGCGAATCCTTGCCCGGCTGATCGACGTCGAAGGCGTGATGCGCGTGCTTGATGGTCGAGACGCGCAGGCCGCGCGCGGTCAGACAGGGGATGACACGCGTGAGCAGCGTGGTCTTGCCCGCTCCGCTCCAGCCCGCGATGCCGATGACGTTCATGCGCGCAGCCTATCAGACCGTCATGCCGAGGGCGGCGATTTGCGTTCGCACCGCCGGGTCGGCCAGCGCTTTCAGCAACGCCTGCACAGCCGGCCGATCGCGGCGCGCCTCGACCAGAAGGAAATCGTAGTTCTCGGGTGCAAGCTCGAGAAAGCCGATCCCGTACATCGCGGCCACCGGGCGGATCGCAACACCCCAGTCGGCCCGGCCCTGCGCGACCGCTGCCGCGACCGCGTTGTGCGAGCGCGGCTGGTTGCCGTAGCCGGGCGGGCGCGCCGCGGCAAGCAACTGGTCGATCAGGATGCGCGTGCCGGCGCCGGCGTTGCGGTTGACCATGATGCAGTCGCGATCCGCGAGCGCGGCCTTCAAGGCGCCCTGCGCGCTCTTGCCTTCGAAGCGCGCGTCGCCCTTGCGGAAAACGATGCCCTGCATGCGCTGCCAGCCGCGCAGCAAAGTGAGGCCATCCTTGGCATACTGCTCGTTATAGATGCCGGTCTGCGGATCCATCAGATGGATCGGTGCGAGATCGCACTCGCCGCGGCGCGCCGCCGCGACGCCGCCCATGCTGCCGATCGCGATGGTGCGCGCCGCAATGCCTTGTGCCGACAGTGCGGAGAGCACCGCGTCGAGCGCGACGCAATGGCTGCCCGCGATCACCAGGTCCGGCGCGCGCGCCGGCCCGATCAGCGTCACCTTCGCTGGCGTGCCGGGATCGACCGATGTGCGCAGGGCATCGATTTCGAGGAAGCCATCGGCCTGCGAGAAGGTCGTCACCGAGCCAGAGCCCTTCGCAAGCGGAAACGCGATCGGCCCGTCACCGCCCGCAATCAGCGCCACCAGGACGAATTCCTTGCGGCCCAGCTCGGACGGGATGCGTACCGGCACGGCAGCGTCGACCGTCACGGCAGCCTCCGGCGGCAGGCCAGCCTGGGCGCGGATGACCGGCGCCACGAAGGCGTGAAAGGTGAAGATCGCCGAGGTCGGAAAGCCCGGCAGCACGACGATCGGCTTGCCCCGCGCGACCGCGAGACAGAGCGGCTTGCCGGGCTTGAGCGCGACGCCGTGCACGACCACGCCGGGCGCGCCGAGGTGCGAGACAATGCGATGCGAGAGGTCGCCCGCGCCTTTCGACGTGCCGCCGGAGAGCACGACGATATCGCACGCACCGAGCGCCTCGCGCACGGCGGCTTCGAGCACGGCCTCGTCGTCCGCAAATGCGCCGAACGGGACCGGCTCGCCGCCGGCTTCACGCACCGCGGCCGCGATGATCGCGCCGTTCGAGTCGTAGACCGCGCCCGGCCGCAGCGGACCGCCGAGCGCCGCCAGTTCGTCACCGGTCGACAGCACCGCCACCTTCGGCCGCCGCACGACGTCGACCTGCGCCAGGCCGCACGCCGCCAGCATGCCGATCTCGCGCGAGGAGATCGTCGCGCCGCGCCGCAGCAGCGTTTCGCCGCGCGCAATATCCGAGCCCGCATAGGAGACGAACTGGCCGGGCGCGACCGCGCGGCGCAGATCGATCGCAGGCGAAGCGGCGTCGATCAGTTCGGTATGCTCGATCATCGCGACCGCGTCAGCGCCGCGCGGGATCATGCCGCCGGTCGCGATCGCCGTGGCGGTGCCGGGCGCAACCGTGAGCTTCGGCGGGTGGCCGCAGGCCAGCACTTCGGCGTTGAGCGCGAGGCGGCGTGGCGTCGCGGCGTTAGCGCCGGCCGTATCGGCAGCGCGCAGCGCGAAGCCATCCACGTTGGAACGATCGAACGGCGGCACGTCGATCGGCGCCGCAATGTCGTGGGCGAGCACTCGGCCGAGCGCCTCATGCAGCGAAATGGTCTCGGCGCCGAGCGGTGCGAGGTCGAGGTGCTGCTCGAACCGCGCCTTGGCATCCTCGGCCGAGACGACTTCGAGGAACTGCTCCTGGCGCGCGGCGGCGCGCACCGCATCGAGCAGCGCGATCTCGGGGCGCGTGCGGCTGACATCGTTCATGGCAAGGCCCGCATCGCAAGCTGCGTGCCCGCCGCAAAACCCTCGCTCTCCGGCGGCACCATCACCCAGCCGTCCGCATGCGCGATCGCCTGCATTGGCCAGTATCCGGATGCGAGCGGCGCGGCGCCTTCTACGGCACACCGCACCGGCACGACCTCGCAAAGGCCGATGGTGGACACGATCTTGCGCGCGAGCGTCACCGGCATGGCTTGGGATGTGGCAGCGCCGGTCAGGCTTCGCAAGAGCGCCTCTCCGACGAGAAGAAAGGCCGCGAGCGCGCCGTCGAGCCGGCCCGGCAGCATCAGAACCGGATGTCCCTTCGCGCTGCCGAGCGCGGCGGTTTCGCCCGGCGCGATCCCGAAGCCGTGGATCGCGACTTCGCCGATGCGCCGCAGCGTCGCGACACTCGTGTCGTTTCGCCCCGCGCCTGTGCCGCCGATGGTGATGACGATGTCGGTCTGCTCGTCGGCAAGCGCCCGTTCCAGCGCACGCACGAAGATCACGTTGGCGCCGAACGCCGCTACAGCGCGCGAAATCGCCAGCGCGACGGCGTCGCAACCGGGCATCGCAACGACCCGCACGCGCGGCTCGCGCACACGCGCGCGCGAAATCCCCACGGCCTGCAGCGCTGCGACATCCGCCGCGCGCAAGATCTCGCCTGCCCGCCGGAGCAGATGGCCGGGCGCCGCATCGGCGCCGGCGCCAAGCACGCCGTCACTCGCCGTCGCGCTCGCATGCACCTCGGCGCCGGTCACAGCGTCCAGCGGCAGCACCGCATCCGCGTCGCGCGGCAGCGCCTCACCGGCATCGACCCATGTCGGCGCGGGGTCGAGCAGCACCGGCGCATAAGGTCCGGCGTCCGCCACAACATCGGCCCGCACCGCCCATCCATCCTGCAACGCGGTCGGCGCCGCAGGCCACGGCGTCTTGACCGCGACATCCTCCGCCAGAACGCGACCTTCGGCGTCGGCCATGGCCATTTCGCGCGGCGCGACCGGCCGCGCCAGCGCGGCGGCGCGCGCCAGCACTTCGCCGATCGGCGTCAGGCTTGAAATGCGCTGCTCGTTCATGCGCATCATGTGCGGGTGCCACGCCGCATCGGTCAAGCAGCGCCGCACAATATAGCCAAACCCTATGGCAAACGGCTCCCGCAACGCCCTTGACGGCACGCGTTCGGGACAGTCCATTGCGGCATGCCCGACACCACGCTCGACCTGCGCGGCCTGCGCTGCCCACTGCCCGCGCTGAAAACCCGCAAGGCGCTGACCCGCCTTGCCGGGGGCGAGCTGCTCGTGGTCGAGTGCACCGATCCCCTGTCGACCCTCGACATCCCCAACCTGATCACCCAGACCGGCGACGTGCTCGAGGAGCAGAAGGCGGAGCCCGGCCTGTTCGTCTTCCGCATCCGCAAGAAAAATATCGAGAAGGCAAATCCATGACGCACCGCTGCGCGATCCTCGACGACTACCAGAACGTCGCCACCAAGCTCGCCGACTGGTCGATCCCGGACGTCGAGGTGAAGGTGTTCAACGAGCCGTTCGCCGACCAGAAGGCGGCCGTCGCGGCGCTGAAGGGCTTCTCGATCATCTGCATGATGCGCGAGCGCACGCCGTTCCTCAAACCCACGCTGGAACAGCTGCCCGACCTGAAGCT
>DATEKY010000241.1:0-7274 GCA_035277225.1 Xanthobacteraceae bacterium | reverse complement strand
CGCAATCGCCGGCGGCAGCGAGGAGAAATAGATCGCGACGTGGCCGCCGACCAGATCGGTGAGCGCCGGCGCCGAGCCCTTGTAGGGAATGTGGGTCAGCTTCACGCCCGCCATCGTGGCGAACAGCTCGGCGCCGAGATGGATGCCGCTACCGACGCCTGCCGAGGCGTAATTCAGCTTGCCGGGATCGCGCCTGGCGAGCGCGATCAGCTCGCCGATCGTCTTGGCCGGGACGGACGTGTTCACCAGCACGACCAGCGCACTGGTCGCGATCAGCCCGACCGGCGCGAAATCCTTGCGCGGGTCGTAGCCGACATTGGGATAGAGCGTCGGATTGATCGCGTGCGTGCCGGTGCCGCCGAGGCCGAGCGTATAGCCGTCGGGGGCCGCCTTCGCGACCTGGCGCGTCGCGATCGAGCCGCCCGCGCCCCCCTTGTTCTCGATCACGATCTGCTGGCCGAGTGATCGGCTCATCTTCTCGGCGACGATGCGCGCCATCACGTCGTTGCCGCCACCGGCCGCATACGGAACGATCAAGGTAACCGGCCGCGACGGGTAGTCCTGGGCCCACGCGCCGGTCGTTGCGAGCAAGGCGAAACCGAGGGCCGCGAGACAGTTCTTCACACTACATCCTCGCAAGCGCTGCGTTGCGGATCAGCATAGCAAAACGAAACCGCCGGCTCTTCGGCCGGCGGTCGATTTCGACAAAACATAGTCACGTTCCGCGGCCGTACCGCGGGCCGGTCATCGCCGCCGTGTCGCCGAGCGAAATTAGTGTACGCTGGCGGTCTCGTCGTGCTTCAAGCGGGCGATCTCATCCTTCACATGCAACTTGCGGCGTTTGAGTTCTGCGATCGTCGCGTCGTCGATCGAGGGGTGCGTCATGGCGTCTGCGAGTTCTGTTTCGAGCGCCTGATGCTTTCGTTCCAGTTCCGCAAGATGCGCTTGGATGGACATCTAGGAAGCCTCCTTTGTGAGATTCCTGACCTGAACATTTTGACAGAAGTGCCCCGGCAAGTCGACGGCCTGTTGTTGTGCGACGCGTCAAATCCCCGTAATCCGCACCATTCCGGGACACCGTCCCGTCTTGATGCCGCATGCTTAACGCGGGATACTTGTCGGGGTTTCGGCGTCGCTTGGCGGCCGCCGGCCGGTGGAACTTGTCGCAGCCCATGACCAAAGAGGAAGAACGCGAGCTTCGCGACCAGTTGGCGCGCCTCTTACAGGAGCACCGCGACCTCGATGCTGCGATCGGAGCGCTCGAATCGTCGCCCGGTTCCGACATCCTGCAGGTCCAGCGGCTGAAAAAGCGCAAGCTGCACCTGAAGGACCGGATGACCTTTATCGAGGATCAGCTCACGCCGGATATCATTGCGTGATTTTAATGGTAACATATACGATACTATTCTTGCGCCACCGAATGTTCGGCCGGTTGGTGAAATGCCTCTGACCCGTGACTTCAAGGCCACCGTGAAGGCGCGCGCGGAGCGCGACCCTGCCTTCCGCGAGGCGCTGCTGACCGAGGCCGTCAAGCTGCTGCTGTCGGGGGAAGTCGAAAGCGGAAAGGCGATCCTGCGCGACTACATCAATGCGACCGTCGGCTTCGAGCAGCTCGCGCGCGAGACGGGTACACCACCGAAAAGCCTGATGCGCATGCTGGGACCGAAGGGCAATCCGCGTGCGTCAAATCTGCTCGGCGTCATCAGCGCGCTGCAGCAGATTTCTGGCCTTCACCTTGAAGTCGCGGCGGCACGATAGTTCTTCCGCGCCGCCTTGCGCGCGTACATGGCGTGGTCGGCCTTGGCGAGCACCTCGGCGAGTTCGTCGGACGGTCCCAGCATCGCAAAACCGATCGAGGCGCCGACCGTGAGCGCTCCGCCCTCCCATTGGACGCTCGCCTCGCCGATGGCGGCTTCCAGCGCCCAGGCTTTCGCTGCGGCATCCGCTTCGCTCAGGTTCCACAGGATGAGCCCGAACTCGTCGCCGCCCAGCCGCGCGACCGTGTCGGAGGCGCGCACATTGCGCACGAGCACGGCCGCGACCGCGACGAGCACGGCATCGCCGGCCGCGTGACCATGCTGGTCGTTCACCGGCTTGAAGCCGTCGAGATCGACATAGATCAGCGCGGCGCGCGTCCAGTAGCGCTTGACGTAAGCCAGCGAGCGCTTCAGCTCGCGGTCGAAGCCGCGCCGGTTGAATATCTTTGTGAGCGGATCGGTGTCGACGCTCGCCTCGAGCTCCTTCACCCTCGCCTGCTCGGCCTTGAGCGCGGACTGCAGCCGCTCGATCTCGCCGAGCAGCACCGCAAGCTCGGACGGGACGTTGCGCGCGGGCGGCAACGGGTGGCGGCGCACCGGCTGGCGCTCGTCCTCACGGTCGCGCGAACGCACCGGCGCCGAGCCGGCTTTCGCCCTCGCGGAAAGGCTTTTCGACATTCCCGATCCTTGTCCCAGGCGCCCAAAATGGGGGTGACAAGGTTAACGGAACGTATCGACTTGCCTGCGAGAGGGGGATTCCGATACACCCGCGCCTTCTTTTCGGGCCTGTCGTATAAGGGGCACATGACCAAGCCGGTCGCGATCATCATGGGGAGCCAGTCGGACTGGCCCACCATGCGGCATGCCGCCGAAACGCTCGACGCGCTCGGCGTCGGTTACGACAAGCTCATCGTCTCGGCCCATCGCACCCCCGACCGGCTCTATGCCTTCGCCAAGGGCGCGAAGGCGGCCGGCGTGAAGGTCATCATCGCGGGCGCGGGCGGCGCCGCGCACCTGCCCGGCATGACGGCGTCGATGACCACGCTGCCGGTGTTCGGCGTGCCGGTCGAATCCAAGGCGCTGTCGGGCGTCGACTCGCTCTATTCCATCGTGCAGATGCCGCCCGGCGTGCCGGTCGGCACGCTCGCGATCGGCAAGTCCGGCGCCATCAACGCGGCGCTGCTCGCCGCGAGCGTGCTGGCGTTGTCCGACGCGGCGGTGAGCGACCGGCTCGAGGCGTGGCGCAAGCAGCAGACCGACGCGGTTGCCCAAAGCCCGAAGGACGAAGCGTGATCCGGCAGCGCGGGCCGCTCGGCAGCGATGCCACCATCGGCATCCTCGGCGGCGGGCAACTCGGCCGCATGCTGGCGCTCGCGGCGGCGCGGCTCGGCTTCAAGTGCCATGTCCTCTGCCCCGATCCGCACTCGCCGGCGTTCGACGTGGTGCGGCGCGTGACCGAGGCCGACTATCTCGACATGGCGGCGCTCGATCGCTTCGCGGCCGACGTCGATGTCGTCACCTACGAGTTCGAGAACGTGCCGGCCGAGACGGCGACGTTCCTCTCGGCGCGCAAGCCGGTGCTGCCCGATCCGAAAGTGCTGGCGACCACGCAGGACCGGCTGATCGAGAAGGCGTTCGTGCAGTCGCTCGGCATCGGCACGGCGGACTTTGCCGCGGTCGACTCGCCGGACATGCTGGCATCCGCGTTGCGCAAGGTCGGACGCCCCGCCGTGCTGAAGACGCGGCGCTTCGGCTACGACGGCAAGGGTCAGGTGATGGTCCGCGACGGCGGCGATCCGGTAGCGCTGTTCAACGATCTGGGCGGACAGGCGCAGATCCTCGAAGCCTTCGTGGCGTTCGAGCGCGAGATATCCGTCGTCGCGGCGCGCTCCGCCAGCGGACAGATCGAAAGCTTCGAGGTGATCGAGAACGAGCACAGCGATCACATCCTGAAGACCTCGCGCGTGCCCGCAGCCGTCACGCCGGCGGTCGCGACCGAAGCGCGGCGCATCGCGGAGACGATCGCCGAAGCCTTCGGCTATGTCGGCGTGCTGGCGGTCGAGATGTTCGTCGTGAAGGACGGCGCAGGCCATGCCGTGCTGGTCAACGAGATCGCGCCGCGCGTGCACAATTCCGGGCACTGGACCATCGACGGCGCATCGGTGTCGCAGTTCGAGCAGCACATCCGCGCGGTCGCAGGGCTGCCACTCGGGACGCCGATCCGCCGTGGCCGCGTCGAGATGGTGAACCTGCTCGGCGACGACGTGAACGACCTCGGCCGCTGGCTCGCGACACCCGGCGCCGCCGTGCATCTTTACGGCAAGACCGCCGTGCGGCCGGGCCGCAAGATGGGTCACGTCACGCAAGTCCTTGCCGAGTAGGCGCATGACCGTCATCGCGCAGCAGTTCGAGGCGAAATTCCCCGACCGGCTGCGCCTGCCCTTCGCCTTCGACCCGCAACGCCTCGCCGCCGACCTGCAACGCGTGACCGTCGGTTGGACCCGGCATTTCGTCCGCCAGAACTACGACGGCGACTGGTCGGCGATACCGTTGCGCGCTCCGACCGGGGAAACGCATCCATCGCGGATGATCTACGCGGGTCCGGATCGCCACGACTTTTCCGACACGCCGTTGCTCGAAGCTTGCCCCTGCTTCCGGGAGGTCGTGCAGACCTTCCGCTGTCCGCTGCGCCTCGTCCGCCTGATGCGGCTCACGCCCGGCTCGGTCATCAAGGAGCACGAGGACGTAGTGCTGAGCTTCGAGGACGGCATGGTCCGGCTGCACATCCCGGTCGTTACCAACGATGCGGTCGATTTCCGGCTCAACGGCGAGCGCGTCGTGCTGGAAGCGGGGAGCTGCTGGTACCTACGCCTCTCCGACCCGCACAGCGTGGCGAACCGCGGCACGGAGGACCGGGTGCACCTGGTGGTCGATGCCGAGGTGAACGACTGGCTCGGCGAGGTCTTTGCCGCGGCGGCGGCGGGTCTGGATCAGCCCCTGCGGGCTGTCCGGGATGACAGCAGCCTCCGATGAGCGTCATCCCGGCCAAGCCGCCGAAGGGCGGCGAGAGCCGGGACCCATGTTGCCAATCTCCGGTCCGGCGTTTGGACGGATGGATCCCGGATCAGCCCTTCGGGCTGTCCGGGATGACAGCGGAGCTTGTTCGCGATTTCGTCAGGTTTCCGGTATAAATGAAGCCGGGAACACGGGTTGCGTATGGTGCGGCGTCTGGCAGTGATCGTGGTTTTGGCGGCCGTCGGGCTTTCGCTCGCCGGCTGCGGCCCTTGCGGCTTCGACTGGCCGTGGGCGACGAGCTGCCGGGGCGGGCCGCCGGTGAAATAGTCCACCCTCGGTGGACTTTACCCACCTGTTCTGCTATTTGCCCGGCGCCCGGCAAGGATTCGTCCGCTTCCGAGCGGCATCCGTTTGCCGGTACCCAATTCCTACACTTTCCAGTCCTGGCCCGGCCAGGACCACGAGCCAGAAGGAACTTTCGCTTGCAGGTTCTCGTCCGTGACAACAACGTCGACCAAGCCCTCAAGGCGCTCAAGAAGAAGATGCAGCGCGAGGGTATTTTCCGCGAGATGAAGCTTCGCGGCCATTACGAAAAACCCTCCGAAAAGAAGGCGCGCGAGAAGGCGGAAGCGATCCGCCGTGCGCGCAAGCTCGCACGCAAGCGTGCGCAGCGCGAAGGTCTCCTTCCCGGCAAGCCGAAGCCCGTCATGGGCGCGGGACCTGGGGGCCGTGCGGGTGGTCCCGGCGGTCCGGGTGGTGCACGTCCCGGCGGGTTCGGTGGCGGTGGTGGCGGCGGGTTCAACCGCGGCCCGCGCTGAGCGGACGATATCGGTTGCGGATGCGGCGCGGGGACCTCTCCGCGCCGTTTCCTTTTTTGCGTTAATGTTCGATCGATGGGCCGGGTATCGACGAGCGTGAGGGCCGCGACGGGTGCGGCGCTGCTTTTGTCCGCAGCCGCGCTTGCGGCATGCAGCACGACGCTCGACCTCAGCGGCGGCGGCGGCACGGTAGCGACCGAGGACGCCGAGGCGCAGGCGACCTCGCCGGCCAATATCGCGTCGCTCACCGAAGTCGTGCGGCGCAATCCGAACGACGCGCAGGCCTACAACATGCGCGGCAGCGTGCTCGGCCGCGCTGGGCGCAATGCCGAAGCGCTCGCCGACTTCGACCGCGCGATCGGGATCGATGCCAGCTACGCGCAGGCCTACGCCAACCGCGGCCAGGTGCATCGCCAGATGGGCAAACCCGATCTCGCGCTCGCCGACTACAACAAGGCGATCGCGCTCGACCAGAACTATGCGCTCGCCTATCTGGGACGCGGCCAGGTCTACCGTGCCCAGGGCCGCGCGCTCGACGCGCTCAACGACTTCAACCGCGCGATCCAGATGTCGCCCGGCAACGGGCAGATGTATTACCAGCGCGGGCTGCTGTACCAGGCGCAGGCGCAGCACAACTTCGCGGTCGACGATTTCTCCACCGCGCTCGGGCTGATCCAGCAGCAGGCCGAGCCGTTCATAGCGCGTGGCCTGAGCCGTCTCGCGCTGAACGACCCGAAGGCGGCGGCAAGCGATCTCGACGACGCCGTGACGGTCGAGCCGCAGAACCTCAATGCCTGGACCAGCCGCGGGCTCGCCTACGAGCGGCTCGGCGACAAGGAAAAGGCCGCCGGCTCCTACGCGCGCGCGCTCAACATCAGCAAGGATCACGATCCCGCCAAGAAGGGCTTCGCCCGCGTCGGCGGCAAGGCAGGCGTGACCTATCAGCCGTTTTGAAGCGCTTTTGTTTGCGCATGATCTTGTCCGAAAACCGGTCGCCATTTTTCGGGATCATGCGCTATCGCGCCCCCAAAAACTTCAGCGCCTCGTCGGCGGCGCCGAGCCGGTCGAGATCGACGTGATACCCGCCGGCAAAGCGCACCATGCGCTTCTCGCCCGGCACCTGCGCGAGCAACCGTTCGCCGTAGCGCATCGGGATGATGTCGTCGCCGTCACCGTGCAGGATCAGCACCGGCGCCTGCACCTTCTTGATGCGCAGGTCGGAGCGGAATTGGTCCTTCATCAACAGCCGCACCGGCAGGAACCAATAGAGGTCCGCCGCGACGTCGACCGTCGAGGAGTACGGCGCGTCGAGAATGACGTGCGTGACCGGCTGCTCGCTCGCCAGCGCGACCGCAACGCCGGTGCCGAGCGACTCGCCCCACACCGCGATGCGGCCCGGATAGCGCTCGGCCGCAAACGCATAGGCGGCGCGCGCGTCTTCGATCAGGCCAGCTTCCGTCGGCGTGCCGCTCGAGCCGCCATAGCCGCGATAGCTCACCCCGAGGAGCCCGACACCGGCCGCGGCGAGCCGCCGAAAGCGGTCGACGCGCAGACGGATCGAGCCGCCGTTGCCGTGGAAATAGATCACCACCGGTGAATCGCCGCGCGGCGGCACATGCCAGGCGATGATCCGTTCGCCGTCAGCCGGATTGAGGAAGACCTCCTGCGCCTCGGGGAAACCGGC